>DATARY010000125.1:0-9745 GCA_036263935.1 Mycobacterium sp. | reverse complement strand
TCGACGCCGAACGCGAACCGAAATCCCAACGCGCCCAACAGCACCACCATCACAACGGCGATCAGGAGGCTCATCGGCCGCGATGTGGTCGTCGCGCGACGGTAGTACCCCGCGATCGAAGCGAGCACGGGTTCCGGAAGGCCGTCACTCCCGCGGTGGCGAAGGACCTGGCTGTCGAAGATCAGGTCCATCCACAGGACGGCTATCAGGAAGCCGGCGCTGGCGGCCGCGATCAGACGGAGGCCGCCTCGTTGATCTCGCTGAGGGTGTTGGTCGCCTCGAGGTACTCCTGAACCCAGCGCTCGATCACCGCCGACGTCTTCTCGACCTTGGTGAACTGACCCACGACCTGACCGATCGGGTTGAACGCGACGTCGACGGTTTCGTTGGGGTACTTGTGGGTGGCGGCGACGGCCATGCCCGACACCATGTACTGCAGAGGCATCCCGAGCGGCTTCGGGTTATCCGGGTTTTCCCACGCATCGGTCCAGTCGTTGCGCAGCATCCTGGCCGGCTTGCCGGTGAACGACCGGCTGCGGACGGTGTCACGGCTGGTGGCCTTGGCGTAGGCCGCGTGCTGGGCCGGGGTGTTCTCCGACTCCTCGACCATGACCCATTGCGAACCGGTCCACGCTCCCTGCGCGCCGAGGGCAAGTGCGGCGGCGATCTGTTGACCACTGCCGATGCCTCCGGCGGCCAGCACCGGGACCGGCGCGACTTCCTTGACGACCTGCGGCCACAGCACGATCGAGCCCACCTCGCCGCAGTGCCCGCCGGCCTCGCCGCCCTGGGCGATGATGATGTCGACCCCGGCATCGGCGTGCTTGCGCGCCTGAGACGGCGATCCGCACAGCGCCGCAACCCTGCGTCCTTCGTCGTGGATGTGCTTGATCATGTCGGCGGGCGGAGTGCCGAGCGCGTTGGCGATCAGCGTGCACTTCGGGTGCTGCAACGCCACCTCGACTTGCGGTGTCGCCGTCGCCTCGGTCCAGCCGAGCAGTTGCAGTGCGTCGTCGTCGCTGTGGTCAATCGGCACCCCGTGGTCGGCGAGAATCTTCTTGGCGAACTCGAGATGCTCTTGGGGGACAAGCGCATTCAGCGTTTTCTTGAGTTCGTCGGCGGACATGTTGGAGTCCATGCCCTCGTATTTGTTCGGGATGACGATGTCGACGCCGTACGGGTGGTCGCCGATGTGCTCGTCGATCCAGGTGAGCTCGATTTCAAGCTGTTCGGGG
The DNA here is from genome assembly GCA_036263935.1 of Mycobacterium sp. Lineage (GTDB taxonomy): Bacteria > Actinomycetota > Actinomycetes > Mycobacteriales > Mycobacteriaceae > Mycobacterium. Next base: position 8,510 of record DATARY010000125.1, on the reverse strand, counting down.
GTGAAGCCGACCGCGCCGAGCACACCGAAGCCGCCGGCCTTGCTCACCGCGGCGACGACGTCGCGGCAGTGGGTGAACGCGAAGATCGGGAACTCGATGTTGAGCTCGTCGCAGATGGCGGTGTGCATGGCTGCTCCTCCGGTGGGCCGGTAGCCGAACTGGAACGTGTTCTAGTTTAGCTTAGGCGCCCGGCCGCCATCCGGGAAGGACCTCGCACCTGCACGTTGATCGGCTGATCGACAAGAGCATGCCCACGTGGTAGGAGCCGCCGGCGTACTCCTGGAAGCCCGCCGTCGGAGGCAGAGGGGTGTGAGCTGTGACATACCTGCGTGGACATGTACACGAAATCAACGAACTGCAGAGGTTCACTCGCACTTTCGCTGCATAAAGTCGATTTCGACGAGTTGGGTCAGGACCCCGGCGATCGCGGACAAGCGAGCACTCGTCTCATGGCATCGACTCTGCCACAACGTGAATCAGTCGAAGCCGGCCAGGCGGCGCAACGACCGGCGCCGACCCGAGCCGGCCACCCGCAGCACTGGCCAGCCCCGATCGGCGGCCATCGCCGCAAGGCCAGACCGCGGGTTGACCGGTCGGGGATGGCCGACCAGGACCATCAACGCCGCGTCTTCGTCACCGTCGGCATAGAAGTAACTGCGTGGCAGGTCAACGTCATTGGACTCGCAGAACTGTTGCACGACGGTCGCCTTGTTTCGCCCCCAGACGACGGGCTTGGCGATCCGGCCGGTGAGTCGGCCGTCGTCGTCGAGCTCGAAGTGGTTGCATAGCACGTGGGTGATTTCCAGGAAGCGCGCAACCGGCTCGGCGTGGATGGTCAGCGCCGACGAGCTGAGCACCACGGTGTGGCCACGCTGCTGGTGCGCCTGGACGATCTCATTCATGTAAGGGAAGACGCGTGAGGCAACCCGCTCGACAAACAGCCGCTCGCCGAGTTCGTCGAGCTCAGTGAGTGATTCGCCCCGCAGGTAGCCCGCGGCCCTTGTGATGAGCCGTTCGAACTGTATTCGGCCGAATCGGTACCTCATCGAAGCCTCGATGACACCCAGCACCTCACCGATGCGCGCTTGCCTGCGCCTGATGCGGTCGCTGGCATGGGCGGTGGCGGTGAACCCGTCAACCAGGGTGCCGTCGAGGTCGAAAAACGCGCCGATATGGGGACCTGCGGGGCTCGCGGCGATCTCCGCAACCGGATCGGACGGCACGCGCTCCAGACTAGTTTAGCCCGCGAACACTCCCTTCCCGGTGACCAACGGCATGTCCAGCGTGGTGCGGATTCCAGGCGGTGCGGCCACGACGTTCGGGATCGCATTCACTATCCGGCCGGCGGCCGCAAGGATGGCCGCATAGTTGTGATCACCGTTGCGGCTGGTCGGGCAGATGTCCAGGGTGTAGGACGGCTCGCCGATGATCTCGACGCGGTACGACCCGCCGGGCTGGGCCGGCTGAGCCCAGTCCGGTCGCAGGTCGCCGCGTAACCGCGTGACGTGCTCCACGACGATCACCGGTTTGCCCTTGACCATGCCCTCGATCTGGAAGCGCAGCGCCGCCACGGTGCCCTTGGCGATATGGCCCACCGCGACGTCGAAGTCGTCGGGCGCCGGCTCCTGCTCGACGGAGTCCCTGATCTCGTCGACCTCGATCCCGAGACCCGCCGCGAGCTGCCGGATCGCGGTGCCCCACGCGATGCTCAGCACGCCCGGTTGGAACAGCATCGGGAAGTCGCCGATCTGATTGCCGAAGCCCATGACGTCGAACATCACCGTCGCTCCGTCGTAGGTGGCGTAATCGGCAATCTCCATGGTGCGCACCTGGTCGATGGTCTGGCAGGTCCCGGCCAGCGCAAAAGGCAACAGGTCGGTCGCGAACCCCGGATCGACGCCGGTCATGAAGACGGTCGAATCACCCTCTCGCGCAGCGTCTTCGACGCGTTCGATGTACTTGTCGGGGATCACTTGCCACGGGTACTGCAACACCCCGGGCGCCGAACCCACCACATCGATACCCGCGGCGAGGATGCGCCGGATGTCAGCCATGGCCTCAGGCAGCCGGGTATCACCCATCGCGCAGTAGGCGATGCAGTCGGGTTCGCCCGCGATGACCGCGTCGAGGTCATTGGTCGCGGCGACACCGGTCGTCACATCCAGCCCCGCCAGCTCGCCGGCGTCGCGGCCGACCTTGGCGTCCGAGGACACCCAGACCCCCGTCAGCTCGAAGCGGACGTCGTTCACCAGTTGCCTCAGGGCGTGGCTGCCACAATTGCCGGTGCCGATGAGGGCTACCCGGATAGGCGCCGCCGGCCGAGCCGGCAATTCAGGCATGGGCGACACGGTAACGCACACATCCGCCAAATTGGAACAGGTTCTAATTCGTGACCCGGCAAGGTAGCCTGCCCGTCATGGGACGCGTGGACGGAAAAGTTGCACTCATCAGCGGCGGCGCTCGGGGGATGGGCGCCGAACACGCCCGGGCGCTGGCCGCCGAGGGCGCCAAGGTGGTGATCGGCGACATCCTCGATGACGAGGGCAAGGCGCTGGCGGACGAGATCGGTGACGCCGCGCGTTACGTACACCTCGACGTCACGCAGGCCGAGGAATGGGACGCGGCGGTGGCGACCGCGGTCACCGACTTCGGCAAGCTCAACGTGTTGGTCAACAATGCAGGCATCGTCGCCCTGGGCCAGATCGGCAAGTTCGACATGGAGAAATGGCAGAAGGTGATCGACGTCAACCTGACGGGCGTGTTCCTGGGCATGCAGGCTTCGGTCACGGCGATGAAAGCCGCGGGCGGCGGATCGATCATCAACGTGTCCTCGATCGAAGGCCTGCGGGGCGCTGTGATGGTGCATCCATATGTGGCCTCGAAATGGGCGGTGCGAGGCTTGACAAAGTCGGCCGCTCTCGAACTCGGATCGCATCAGATCCGCGTCAACTCCATCCATCCCGGATTCATCCGCACCCCGATGACCAAACACTTCCCCGACGACATGCTCACCATCCCGCTCGGGCGGCCCGGGCAGCCGGATGAGGTCGCCACGTTTGTGGTGTTCCTCGCCAGCGACGAATCGCGTTACGCCACCGGCGCCGAGTTCGTCATGGACGGCGGCCTGGTCAACGACGTGCCGCACAAGATGTGACCATCGCGTTAAATGCCAAACCCGACCACGATTGGTACGGGTGGTGCTGGCGCGCACTATGTGAACGGTGAATTCACCTGCCCTCCTTGATCTTTACGGCGCACGGCGTGTGTCCGAGCGGCTTGGAGGCCGCCCAGGTACGGTGATGCGGTGGATGGGGCGAACGTGGCGGGTGATCGGCGTCGGCAAATCGTCACCAGAATCCTCCTCTCGATCGCATTACTGCTGGTCCTGTGCGCTGCCGACTTCCCGGACTTTGCCCACCCGGGCCCGCCACCCGGACAGATCGAGCTTGCCCAGGGGTGGTCGCTGATCTCGGCCACGGGCCTGGCGGCCGATGGCGCGGCCCTGTCCAGCCCGGGCTACAAGGGGTCCGGCTGGCACACCATTCCGCGGATGCCTTCGACCGTTTTGCAGACCCTGCAAGCCGACGGCACCTACCCCAGCGTGTACGTCGGTACCAACCTGCGCGATGAGGTCCCACAGGACCTGTACAAGCAGGATTGGTGGTATCGCACCACTTTTATTGCACCGGCCGACCACACCACGTACCTATTGGAGTTCCCCGGAATCAACTATCGCGCCGAGATCTGGCTCAATGGGCATCTGATCGCCGACAACAAGCGGATCGTGGGAATGCACACGGCGCACGAACTCGCTGTGTCGCAATGGATCAACCAGGGCGCGTCGAACAGCCTTGCGGTCAAGATCACGCCGGAGCGGGCGCTCCAGGACGTCAACGGGGTGGAACTGGCGGACAGTTGGTACGACTGGATCAACTGGAATTACTTGGGCTATCAAGGGCCGGGGAAGAACCCCACCAACGGGAATTCCTTTGTGCCCGACCGCAATGCGGGCATCTGGAAACCGGTCTACTTGAAGGTGTCTGGCGCGGTGTCCCTCGGTCCGGCCGTGGTGAACTCCGAACTGCCGCTACCGCGAACCGATTCGGCTGACCTGACGATCTACACCAGCGTCCGCAATTCCTCTATTAATCAAGTCAGGGGTGTTCTTCGGGCAACGATCACGAGACCGGGCAAGCCGGACGTCCGGATCGAGCAGCCGGTCACGCTGGCCGCGGGCGAAGAGCGCGAGGTCACCTTCACGCCGGAAAAGTTCGGTGAGCTCGCGGTCTCGCATCCCGACTTGTGGTGGCCCTACACGATGGGTCAGCCCAACCTCTATGACCTGCAGCTGGAGTTCCGCCAGTTCAACCGCCCGACCGAGGCCAGCCATCACCGGTTCGGCATCCGCACTGTCCAGCAATTCCGCGACCGAGACCGGCAGTTTCCGGACCTGGGCAACGGCGGCAATTTCTACCTGAAGGTCAACGGCAAGGACTTCCTGGTACGCGGCGCGGCGTACACCCCCGACCTGTTGTTCGCGAACGACCCGGCGCGCGACGCCGCGGCTCTTCGCTACGTGAAGGATCTCGGGCTGAACATGGTTCGGCTGGAGGGCAAGTTCCCCGGCGACCGCATCGTGGAGATGGCCGACGAAATGGGCATCCCGATGATGTACGGCTGGATGTGCTGTAACCAGTGGGAGAAGTGGCCCCAATGGGATGACGAGGACAGGCGGGTGGCGCAGGACAGTCTGCGTTCTCAGGTCTTGGCGCTTCGGGATCACGCATCGGTGTTCATCTGGGCCAACGGCAGCGACGGGCTTCCGCCGCCCGACGTGATCGACGGGTACCACAGAATCCTGTCGGATCTGCACTGGCAGAACGCCATCGTCGACACGGTCTCGTCCCTGGCCAAGGATGCAGACGGGGAGCCCGTGTGGGACGGCATTCAGATGGCGGGACCTTACAGCTGGCGACCACCCAGCTATTGGTTCAGCGGTCAGTACGCCGCCACCCGTGGATCGACCGCTGAACAGGGCGACAACGAAAACATCCCGCCCCTCGCGAGCCTGACGAAGTTCATTCCCAGAGACAAGCTCTGGCCCATCAACGACACGTGGTACTTCCACGCCGGCGCGAACCCGAAAAATGCTGCGCTGTCGAGTATTCGGCAGGCGATCCTTCGCCGCTACGGGCCGTCCGACAATGTGGAGGATTTCACGCGCAAGGCACAGGTTGCGGAATATGAGTCGACTCGTGCCCAGTTCGAGGCATTCGCGGCGAATGGCTGGGACACCCACAAGATGACGATCTACTGGATGCTGAACAACCATTGGCCGTCGTTCTTCGGGCATCTGTTCGACTACTACCTGCGGCCGGGCGGAGCGTACTTCGGCGCGAAGAAGGGGCTGCGTCCACTGTCGGTCGTCTTCGACTCCTACGCCACCGGAGACCACAACACGGCCAACATCAATGTGGTCAACCAAACTCCGGTCAATCAGGATGGGCTACGGGTGCGCGTCAGGGTCTATGACCTGCAGGGCCGCGTCCGCGACGACCGCACCGTGGACCACCTGAAAGTGGCATCGGGGGGAGCGGCGCAAGCACTCGCGTTGCCCAGGACAGTGTGGGATTCCGGCGTGTATTTCGTTCGTTGCGAGCTATTCGACAAGACCGGAAACACCGTGTCCGAGAACGTCTATTGGCAGTCGCAACAGCTCGACGAAGTCAGCGATCCGGACGATGATTACGCATTCGAGCTCAAGCAGGACAGTTGGGCCGACATGACCGCGCTCAACTACATGGCGCCCGTGCCGCTCGACGTGACCGCTCGGCGGATCGGTGGTTCCGACGACAACCGCGTTTCGATACGGCTTCACAACGCGTCACAGCAGATCGCGTTTTTCGAACGCGCCGAGGTCATGTCGAAACCCGATGGCGACGAGGTCCTGCCGATCGAGTACAGCGACAACTACGTCACCGTGTTCCCCGGTGAAACCGTCGACCTTACGGGCGCGATTCCGACCTCGGGCGTGGACGCCGACTGGGTGCGCGTCACGGGTTACAACACGGCCGCGGTCACGGTGCCGGTTCAAAAGCGCGATTAGTCGTCAATCCACGGCAGCGAAGTTGACCGTTGCCGTCGCGCCGACCTCATCGTCGTTGCCCCGGTAGATGTCCACCTGCACCACGACAGACCTCTTGCCGGTGCGCAGGATGCGGGCGACCGCGCGGGCCGGACCGACCTTGATGGGCCTCAAGTAGCGGATGAACAGGTCGGTTGTGGCGATGCGGATACCGAACGGCGTGCTGCGCGAGGCCAACTGGCCGGCCGTCACATCGGCGATCGTCGCGATCAGTCCGCCCTGCAGTCCACCTGCCGTGTTCACCGTGCGTTCGTCGACGGGCATCTCCATGACCACGGTGCCGTCCTCCGAGGGAACCTCTTGCAGGCCCAATTGGTCGAACAGCTCCCTGAGCGATCGTGGTGCCGTCACACTGCCCCCTTCCGCGCGGAGAATGACATTACCGGGCGCCGGCGCACACGACCGCGTGCGTAACCTCGTACTCCGTGAGCGCACGCGCCGGCATCGTTGTCACGGGAACCGAAGTGCTGACCGGAAGGGTCCAGGATCGTAACGGCCCGTGGATCGCCGACCGGCTGCTCGAACTGGGTGTCGAGCTCGCGCACATCACGATTTGCGGTGACCGGCCCGGCGACATCGAGGCGCAGCTGCGGTTTCTGGCGAACGAGGGTGTGGACCTGATCGTCACCAGCGGCGGCCTCGGGCCCACGGCCGACGACATGACTGTGGCGACCGTCGCGCGGTTCTGCGGACGCGACCTCGTGCTGGACGTCGAACTCGAGGCCAAGATCGCCGACATCATCAGACGGTTGATGGCGCGCTTCGACAACGTGGACTTCGACGCTGTGCGCGCGGCCAACCGAAAGCAAGCGCTGATCCCCGCCGGTGCCCACGCGATCGACCCGGTCGGAACGGCGCCGGGCGTCGTCGTCCCCGGCAAGCCGGCGGTCGTTGTGCTGCCGGGACCGCCGCGCGAGCTTCAGCCGATGTGGCCGCTGGCGGTGCAGACGGACGCGGTGCAGGCGGCGATCGCCGGTCGCACCGTGTACCGGCAGGAGATGCTGCGGATATTCGGGTTGCCCGAGTCGGGCCTGGCCGACACGCTTCGTGACGCCCAGCGCAGCGTTGGCGGCTTCGAGCGGCTGGAGATCACCACGTGCCTGCGACGCGGCGAGATCGAGATGGTGACCCGTTACCAGCCGGACGCCGCGGACACCTATGCGGAGCTGGTGCGGCTGCTGCGGGATCGCCATGGGCGAGAGCTGTTTTCGGAGGACGGCTCGAGCGTGGACGATCAGGTCGCCCAACTTCTGGCCGGCCGCCGGATCGCGACGGCGGAGTCGTGCACCGCGGGCCTGCTGGCGGCCCGCCTGACCGAGCAGCCCGGTTCGTCGGCGTACGTCGCCGGCGGTGTCGTCGCCTACGCCAACGAGGCCAAGACGGATCTCCTTGGCGTCGACCCGACAGTGCTCGAAGCCCATGGGGCGGTGTCCGAGCCCGTGGCGGAACGAATGGCCGAGGGTGCGCTGCGCCGGTTCGGTGCGGACACCGCGATCGCGATCACGGGCATCGCCGGGCCCGGCGGGGGAACCGATGACAAGCCGGTTGGGACCGTCTGCTTTTCTGTGAAGCTCACCGATGGCGCCGCGGTCACACGCACGATGCAGTTGCCCGGCAACCGTGCCGACATCCGCGAGCGATCGACGACCATCGCGATGCACATGCTGCGGCGCACGCTCACGCAAGCCCGCGAAAGTCAGCGCTGATCGGACGGTCTCAGGATTCCAGCGCGGCCCGGAAGGCCCGCTCGGCCTCGTCGCCGTGCACCGCGAACACCACGCGCCGAAGCGAGCGGGGCTGATGTTCGCGCACGGCGTCGACCATCAAGCGCGCGGCATCCTCGAGCGGGAAGCCACCGACCCCCGTGCCGAACGCCACCAGAGCCAGCGAGCGGCAGCCGAGGTCGTCGGCCTTGGACAGGGTGGATCGCGTGGCGCGCGAGATGATGTCCGCCGATGTCGGCCCACCCAGCCGCATCGTGGCCGCATGGATGACGTAACGGGCCGGCATATCCCCGGCGGTTGTCTCGACCGCATCGCCGAGACCGATCGGCGCCTTCTCGTTCGACTCGCGCTGCACTTGCGGACCGCCGGCGCGGGAGATCGCGGCCGCCACCCCGCCGCCGTGCTTGAGCTCGGTGTTGGCCGCGTTGGTGATCGCGTCGACGTCGAGCTTGGTGACGTCGGCCTGAACGACCTCTGTCTCGATCATCGCTGTATCGTCTCGAGCCGAGCCCGGCCAACACAGGAGGAACATCGATGACGGCAACCGACGAGCGGCAGACCCTGGCCGATCTTGCCGAAGGGGGCGGCTGGGACCGCAGGGACGTCGACCGCAGCGACTACTACGTGAAGGGTGGCGCCCG
>DATARY010000108.1:0-25038 GCA_036263935.1 Mycobacterium sp. | reverse complement strand
GCGGCCATCAGGCAGACCACCGGGCTGGACGCGTTCAGCGAATTCAGTCGGCCTGCGTTGATCGCGGTGAGTGTGCCGGTGATGATCCTGGCTGGCATAGCGACCTACTTCAACAGCCGGGCGTCGGTGGCACGGCAGAGCGCCGAAGCGGCGGCCAATCCACAGACAGCGATGATGAATAAGCTTGCGCTGTACGTGTTTCCGCTCGGCGTGCTGGTGGGACCGATCTTCTTCCCTATGCCGTTGGCGATCATCCTGTATTGGTTCTCGAACAACATCTGGACATTCGCTCAGCAGCATTACGTGTTCGGCAAGATCGAGAAAGAGGAAGAGGCCAAGAAGGTCGAGGCGCAGGAGCGGCGGGCGGCCAACGCGCCGCCACCCGGCGCGAAGCCTAAACGGGACCGCAAACCCCCGACCGCGACGAACGGGGCCGAGCCGAAGAGCACGGCCATCGAGGCGGCACCGTCGGAAGCCACCGACGAGCGTGACGGCAAGGACGGATCGGACAGCACCGCGTCGGGCGCGGGCAAATCGAGTGCGCGCGGCGGGACCGCCAACCGCACTCCTCGCCCGGGAGCGCGGCCAAAGAGACGCAAACGGTGAACCGGAGCGATTCCGGTGGATGAGGGAGAGATAGTCATGACGGACGCGGAGACAGCCGAACGGACCGAGGACTTGGTGGAGGACGAGAACGGCGCGCAGACGACAGCGCCGGCCGCCGAGGAGGATCTCGAAGAGCGCCTGGTGGTCGAGGGCGAGATCGCGGGCGACTACCTCGAAGAGTTGTTGGATCTGCTCGACTTCGACGGCGATATCGATCTCGACGTGGAGGGTGACCGTGCTGTGGTCAGCATCGACGGCGGCGGCGACCTGACGAAGCTGGTGGGCCGCAAGGGCGAGGTGCTCGATGCGCTCCAGGAGCTGACCCGGCTGGCCGTGCATCAGAAGACCGGTGAGCGGAGCCGGCTGATGCTCGACATCGCGCGGTGGCGGCGACGGCGCCGCGATGAGCTGGCGCAGCTCGGTGACAAGGTGGCGCGCCGTGTACTGGAGTCGGGTGAGCGTCAAGAGCTCGCGCCGATGACACCGTTCGAGCGGAAGATCGTCCACGACGCGGTCGCGGCGGTCGACGGTGTGCACAGCGAGAGCGAGGGCGTGGAGCCGTCGCGCCGCGTCGTCGTCCTGCTCGATTGAGGACAGAGTTACATAAATGTAGTTTGTGCCGCGCCGCCGGGCTCCGGCCCGGGAGATCCGGAGGATGTTTCACGTGAAACATATGGAGGTATCAGCGGCGCCGAGCACCGCCGAGGCCTTCTTCGGAGCGGGATTCGACCGCGTCCAGAGGTACGCGGAGATGTTGGCAGGGGCGGGCGTCGAGCGCGGCCTCCTGTGTCCCCGCGAAGTCGAGCGGCTGTGGGACCGCCACCTATTGAACAGCGCCGTGGTGGCCGAACTTCTCGGTGCCGACGAGCGCGTGGCCGACATAGGTAGTGGAGCGGGCCTGCCCGGGATACCGTTGGCGTTGGCTCGGCCGGACCTTCGGGTGACCCTCATCGAGCCACTGCTACGGCGAAGCGAATTCCTGCGGGAGGTCGTCGCCGAGCTCGGGGTCGACATCACGGTCGTTCGTGGCAGGGCCGAGGAGTTGACCGTACGACAGCGGGTGGGGGAGATGGACGCGGTTGTCTCAAGGGCGGTGGCGTCCCTCGACAAGTTGGCGAAGTGGAGCGTGCCGCTACTGCGTCCGAACGGACGGATGCTGGCCATCAAAGGCGAGCGCGCCGAAGACGAGATCCGCGACCACCGGCGTGTGATGGCGTCGTTCGGCGCCGGCGATGCAAAGGTGATGAGATGTGGCGCGGACTACGTCGATCCACCCGTGACCGTCGTAATGGCGCGGCGCGAGGAATCGATCCCGGCAGCCAATCGGCCGGTACGGCCGGACGGGAGACAAGCATGAGGCGGGTTCCCGAAAGCGGGCGCCACCCGAAGGCCGACGGCGTACCGGCCGATGTTTCACGTGAAACATGGACCGATGCCCCGCACGAAACCTGGACCGACGAGGCCGGCCTGGACACCCCGATCGGGGCCGAGGCGGAACGCGCGGTCCGCCTGATGCACGCCGCCAAGGGGCGATTGCCCCGTCCCGCGCACCAGCGCGTCTTCACGATCGCCAATCAGAAAGGTGGCGTTGGCAAGACCACGACGGCGGTCAATGTCGCCGCCGCTCTGGCGCTGCAGGGGCTGCGGGTGTTGGTCATCGACCTCGATCCGCAGGGCAACGCGAGCACCGCGCTCGGCATCGAACACCGCGAGGGCACACCTTCCTCCTACGAGGTGCTGATCGGCGAGATCCCGCTACAGGCCGCGGTGCAGCCCAGCCCGCACAGCGAGCGGTTGTTCTGTGTGCCGGCCACCATCGACCTCGCGGGCGCGGAGATCGAATTGGTCAGCATGGTGGCCCGGGAGGGCCGGCTGCGCACCGCGCTCGCCGACCTCAAGCACCACGACTTCGACTACGTTTTCATCGACTGCCCGCCCTCGCTGGGCCTGCTGACGATCAACGCGCTCGTCGCCGCCCCCGAAGTCTTGATCCCGATCCAGTGCGAGTACTACGCGCTCGAGGGAGTGGGGCAGCTGCTGCGCAACATCGAGATGGTCAAGGCGCACCTCAATCCGGAGCTGAACGTCTCGACCGTCATCCTGACGATGTACGACGGCCGCACCAAGCTCGCCGACCAGGTTGCCGAGGACGTTCGGTCACACTTCGGCGATAAGGTGCTGCAAACCGTCATCCCCCGCAGCGTGAAGGTGTCCGAGGCGCCCGGCTACGGCATGACGATCCTCGACTACGACCCCGGTTCACGTGGGGCGCTGAGCTATCTCGATGCCAGCCGAGAACTCGCCGAACGACGATGAGCGCTTGCGCGAAGAGCAGACAACACGATGAGCGCTTGCGCGAAGAGCAGACAACACGATGAGCGCTTGCGCGAAGAGCAGACCACGACGATGAGCGCTTGCGCGAAGAGCAGACCACGACGATGAGCGCTTGCGCGAAGAGCAGACCACGACGATGAGCGCTTGCGCGAAGAGCAGACCAAAAGGTGCACCCGAGAGAGGACGATCATGACCCAGCCGACACGCAAGCGGAGCGGCCTCGGCCGCGGCCTGGCGTCCCTCATTCCCACCGGACCTGCCGACGGTGAGCCCGGCGGGACGCTCGGGGCGAAGATGGGAGACGCCGCGGCAGACGTCGTCCTCGGCGGCGCCCCGGTCGCGGATAACAACAGCGTCGGTGCGGTGTACCGGGAGATCGACCCGTCGGTGATCGACCCGAACCCGCGTCAGCCACGTCAGGCCTTCGATGAGGAGGCGCTCGCGGAGCTGGTGCACTCCATCCGCGAGTTCGGGCTGATGCAGCCGATCGTGGTGCGGGCGGTACCCGGGTCGTCGCGCTATCAGCTCGTCATGGGGGAGCGCCGCTGGCGCGCGGCGCAACAGGCTGGCCTGGCCACCATCCCGGCGATCGTGCGTCAGACCGCCGACGACAGCATGCTGCGGGACGCTCTGTTGGAGAACATCCATCGTGTCCAGCTCAACCCGCTGGAAGAGGCGGCGGCCTACCAGCAGCTGCTCGACGAGTTCGGGGTCACCCACGATGAACTGGCCGCCCGCATCGGCCGGTCACGTCCACTGATCACCAACATGATCCGGCTGCTGCGGTTGCCGATCGCGGTACAGCGACGGGTTGCGGCCGGCGTGCTTTCTGCCGGTCATGCCCGCGCGTTGCTCGCATTGGAAGGAACCCAGGAGCAGCAGGAGGAGCTCGCAGCCCGGATCGTGGCGGAGGGTCTGTCGGTGCGCGCCACCGAAGAGGCGGTGACCCTGGCGAACCGCGCGGACACCGCGACGCCGTCGGCCCCGCGCCGTAAGCCGATCCATATGCCTGGCCTCCAGGACGTTGCTGAGAAGCTCTCCACCGCCTTCGACACCCGGGTCACGGTGAGCCTTGGCAAACGCAAAGGCAAGATCGTGGTGGAGTTCGGGTCGGTGGAGGATCTTCAGCGCATTGTCGACCTGATGAGCACGACCAATCGGTGACCGAGGACACGCGGTAATTACGTCACTGTGACACATCATCCCCGGACGGCCTACCTCCCGGGGCTCCGACGAAGGAAATTCCATGTGTACCAACAGGATTCGCGCTGGCGGCGGCAAGCGGTGAACCAACGCGACGAAAACGGGCTTTCCGCGCCCCGCCCTTCTATCCTGGAGTGGCAGCCGTGCATGTCAGCACCGCGTGGAACCCGGGGAGTCTAGTGGCAGCGCGAATCACGCCATTGCGGCTCGAGGCGTTCGAGCAGCTACCCAAGCATGCCCGCCGGTGCGTGTATTGGGAGGTGGATCCGTCGACGCTGCGGGCCGACGAGCACCTCAGCGACCCCGAGTTCGAGAAGGAAGCCTGGCTGTCGATGGTTATGCTCGATTGGGGTTCCTGCGGGCAGCTTGCGGTGCACTGCCCGGATTCTGCGGGAATCGCGGGCGGCGAGGACGTGGACCCTCCGGTGCCCTACGGCGCGGGGGATGAACCGTGCCTCGGCTACGCGTTCTACGCCCCGCCGGGCGCGGTGCCCCGGGCGCGTCGCTTCCCGACCGGCCCGGTGAGCGCCGACGCCGTCTTGCTCACCTCGCTGGGCACGGATTCCAGTCATACCGCCGAGGGGCTGCCGCGCAGCCTGATCGCCGCGGTCGTGAGAGATCTCGTCCGCCGCGGCGCGCGAGCACTGGAGGCATTCGGGCACACCACCGAGATCGCCGACCTGCATGACCCGCGCATGGTACCGCCCGACTTGCGGCCCGTCACCGAAGTGCTCGGCGACTGTTCGGTGGAGCAGTGCGTCCTCGATGCGGACCTTCTGCTGGACGCCGGGTTTGTTGTCGTTGCGCAGCATCGGTACTTCCCGCGACTGCGGTTGCCGCTGGAGCAGGGGCTGGGCTGGAAGGCCGATGTCGAGGCGGCGTTGGATCGGCTGCTGGAGACGGCACAGCTGCAGCAGCCGGTTGGCGCCGGATCGAGCCCCTGCTACTGACGCACCGACTACGACGGGCTGACCCGGCCGGCTTGTTCGACCGACAGCTCGTGGGCCAGCAGTTCGGCGAAGGTGAACGTGCCAGTGGGACGGTCGTTCTTTCCTAGCAGGTACAACCGCTTGACCGCGGCCAGAATGCCTTCGGCGATCGAGTCGCGAGTCTGGGCGGACACAAGCATCGCTCGGTCACGCGGATTGCTGATGTAACCCACGTCGACCTGCACGGTCGGCATTCGAGTGATCCGCAGCAGGTCCCAGGTCCGTCCATGGACCCGGCAGTCGCGTAATCCCGTGCGCGCCACCACTTCTCGCTGAATGAAGTCGGCCAGGTTGCGGCCGATGGTGGACACCGACCCGTGCGAATTGCCGAAATGGAAGGAGGCGACGCCGCTGGCCGTGGGACTGGTCTGGGTGGCACAGCGCAGACTGATCATCAGGTCGGCACCGACGGTGTTCGCCGTCGCAGCACGTTCGATGTCGGACGGGGCGCGGTTGGCCGGCCGGGACAGGAACGTTTCCATGCCGATGGCGGTCATCCGTCCTTCGAGCCGACTTGCTAAGTCCCACAAGATGTCCGCTTCGCTGAGCGGCCCTTCGGGGCCGTTCATGATCATGCCGTGATCGCCGTCGCCGCGGCCGGGGTCAATGATGATCCGCTTGCCCGACAACCGGGGGCCGGAGCGGCGGACCAGCTCCTCCTCGCGGATGGCGTGTGGCGACCCGCCGGTGACTCGTGATCCGAGAAAGTACAAGGAGCGCAACGTTTCCGGACCACAGATGCCGTCCGGATACAGCCCGTACTCGCGTTGGTAGGACATCAATCCGTTGTGGGTCTGCAGGCCGAAGTGCCCGTCGACCAGGCCGGTGTAGAACCCGAGATCCTGCAGCCTGGCCTGCAGGGTGGCCACGTCGTCGCCATACATCGGCGCACCGAACTGATGGTTGAGGGTGCGCGCCCCCAGGCGGTACGAAGCTTCTTTCAGCGCACGGTAAGTCGCTTCACCGACGATGCCGTCGACCAGCAGCCCGCGGTGCTGCTGGAAGGCGCGCACCGCGTGGTCGAGTTCGTCGTCGAACACGTCGACCGCGACATGCTTACCGGTGGTCAGGACCTCGTCGGGGTTCTCGATCATTCCCAACGCCGCCAAAGCAGCCCGGATCTCGGCGACCGCACCCCCGCGGTCGCCGCGAAGCAGACTCGACATACCAGGCCTTTCGGTCGGGTGGTCAGCGGCGATATAAGCGCTGACTAGGCAAAGATGGGCTAGCCAGCATTGTCTCAGACAGTTCGGCGATTTGAGAAAACACCAGGCCGGTGGAGGACCTGTGGATCGCGCTGTTAGACCACGTCAGAGAGCTCGCGCAGCATCGCGGCCTTGCCCTTTGCGCCGATGATCCGCTTCACCGCCTTGCCGTTCATGAACAAGATCATCGTCGGGATCGAGACAACCTGGAAATCGCGCGCGGTGTTGGGATTCGCATCGACGTCGAGCTTGACGACCCGCAGTTCGCCGGCCTTCTCGGAAGCAATCTCCTCCAGCACCGGGGCCACCATCTTGCATGGCCCGCACCAGGTGGCCCAGAAGTCCACCAGCACCGGAGTGCTGCTCGACAGCACGTCATCGGAGAAGGAATCGTCTGTTACGGCAGCGGTCGCGCTAACCTCGGTCATTGCTGTGCTCCTATCAGGTCGGTGTCGTCGGTACTCTTATCCGTTGCGGCAGAGGCATTTTCGGCGAGCCAACGCTCGGCGTCGATGGAGGCCGAACAGCCAGTTCCGGCCGCGGTGACGGCCTGGCGGTAGGTCCGGTCGACGAGGTCACCCGCCGCGAACACGCCCTCAACGGACGTGCTCGTGGTGTGGCCCTGGACCTGAACGTAGCCATCGGGGTCGAGGTCGACCTGGCCGCGCACGAGTCCGGAGCGCGGGTCGTGACCGATCGCGACGAACACGCCGGTGACGGCGAGCGAGGATTCCTCGCCGGTGACGGTGTTGCGCAGCTTCACCCCGGTGACCTTCGGGTCACCCTCGATCGCGGTCACCTGGGTGTTGGTCAGGAACGTGATCTTCTCGTTGTCGCGAGCACGCTCCAGCATGATCTTGGAGGCGCGGAACTCTCCACGGCGATGGATGACCGTGACGCTGCGGGCGAATCGCGTGAGGAACGTGGCCTCCTCCATTGCTGAGTCGCCACCGCCGACCACGGCGATGTCCTGCTCGCGGAAGAAGAAGCCGTCGCAGGTGGCGCAGGTGCTCACACCCATGCCGATGAGGTCCTCCTCGCCCGGCACACCGAGATGACGGGCTTGGGCGCCCATCGCGAGGATGATCGCGCGAGCCTGATAGGCCTGATCGCCGACGGTAACCGTCTTGACCGGCCCCTCCACCGACACCTCGTCGACGTCTTCCATACGCAGATCGGCGCCGAACCGCAGCGCCTGCTCGCGCATCTCGTCCATGAGTTCCGGTCCCGTGATGCCCTCGCGGAAGCCCGGGTAGTTCTCCACCTCGGTCGTCGTCATCAGCGCGCCACAGAACTGGGCGCCCTCGAACACCAGCGGTTTGAGTTGCGCGCGGGCTGCGTAGATGGCTGCCGTATATCCGGCCGGACCGGAACCTATGACGATCACGTCATGAACTGAGGAGGTCATGCGAGCCTTTCTGCCGTATCACGTCGGCACGGGTACAACACCAGCGTATGCCCCGGTGTTCCCCGCGGCTTGCAGGACAGATTACGGACGAGTGATCACCGTGTCGGCCAAAAGGCCCGTGTGAGCTGAGTTGCAATTCGGGTCGACGATCAAGGCCGCGACCGCCTTGGCCGTGTTACCGGGCATCAGCAACAGGACTCCGGGCCGGCCATCCATGTCTACCGGTCGCGCGCCCAGCACGGTGGTCGCACCGGGGTAGCCCAAACCGCTGAGGCAGGAGGCTCGCCGCTGTGGGTCGGCGAGGGGGCCGTAGTCCGGATCGTGGGAGAGCAGTCCGAGGATCTGTGGATCGGATAGCGGGATGTTTGGCGGCGGCCGCGACACCGTAATGCTCTCGGCCGTCGGTGTGGCGGACCGGGTCGGGGCTGGGTCGCGGACCAGCATCACCGCGCCAACGACGATGGCCACCAACGTGGCGCCGAGCCCGACCGCCGGCCCGAGCACCTGGAGCCCGCGCAGGCGCGGCCGCCCGACAGCATGTGCGGCCCGCCGCCCTCCGGCGTGCCCCAGCGCGGCGTCCCCCAGCGCTGCGCCGATTCGTGCGGTGACGTCGGCAGGCACGTCCGGAGCGGTCGCCGCCGGGTCGGTGCGCGCCCGGTGCCGCAATCGGGCGGCCGTGCCGTCGTCGAGCAGACCCGCCTGCAGGTGCGCGATCGGTTGGTCGGGTTCGTCCCCCGGGTCGCCGTACATCGCACCCCCGCCGCTCGCCTGCCGTCCTGACGTAAGCCAGTCTTCACCACGAGGTTGGCCGCGGTTCCGCTGGCATGGTGTCGCACAAGGACCGTCGCCGTCACTGCCATGAGGGATCACGGCCAAGGCGAGCGAGCAGCCTCGTCTGGATATCGGCCGCGTCGTCGACGGGAATCGGAGGCGCAAACATGCCGAATCGTGTTAACGCGACCGGATCTGCCGGCAGTTGTTCGAAGAACAATGCGCACCACCGTGGGTCCAGCTGGTCATCCGCACCAATCGCCCGTGCGAGGTCCCAGGTGTGCACGAGCACGTCTTGGCTCAGTCGGGGCACCAATCGTCTCGCGTCGAGCTGCATCGCTGGATTCGTCCCAACGGGCGGTACCTCTACGACCCGCTCGAACAGCCCATCCTGGCCGAGCACCTCCCTCAGTCGCTCGAAGGTCAACTGCCAGCGGCGCTCGGGGTCGTTTCTGGGACGATCCGGTTTGGCCCCCAGCGGTCGCAGGAGCAACACGTCATGAAAGCCGATCACGTGTTCCAGTACGCCGCGTGCGTCCCATGCATCGCACGGCGACGGACGATCCCAATTCCCGTCACCAGACCGGACCGCTTCGCCGAATCGTCTGCACACCGCCAAATGCAGTTCGCCCGCGCCCATCTCCACTCGGTCATAGTGCCTCGCGGGCCTCGAGCCGACCTGAGCCTGCGTCGAAGTACCCGAGCGCTTCGGCCAGCTTCGCCCTGGCGGCAGAAGAGCGCTAAGGCGTATCGCGGACGGTCCCCGACACAAGTTTGGGGATAGTCGGTCAGGACGCGCCTTTGAGGGTGATCTCGGAGATGTCGGTGCGGCTCTCGCCGTTCACGTTGCCCAGCGTCGAGATCCACACCAGCGCGTTCGACGTCGGCTTCGCGTTGTTGATGGTGATGGTGTTCGCGCCCGGCTTCATCGGGGTCGGCGGTGTCAGTTCCGTGGTGTCCGACAGCGACGACGGCGTCGGGGTCTGCGCCGACCGGATTTGTACCGCCGTGCCCGTGCTGTCCAGATTGATCGTCACGGAACTGAGCACAGTCGGTTTCGGGAGCTGCAGCATCAAGCCGACACCGCTCTTGAAGTTCGGGAACGGCGCGGCGTCGGTGTACTTGTCGGTGGACCAGGCCGTGGCGGGGTTGCCGTCGATCGCCAGCCCGGCCTTATCGGGCGCGTCGGCCTCACCCCCGGGTGAAAACACGGTCGCGCGAACGGGTTTCACGGTGGTGCCGCCACCGCCGGGTGCCGCAGACGAGGACGGGGCGTTGAGGCCCAACTGGTCGCCGCCGAGGCCGCCACCGACGTCGCCGAAGATCCGGCTCAGCACCGTGGCGAGCACGATCAACGCGACGAGGATGATCGCACCGCCGACGCCGAGCCCGATCATCAGTCCCTTCCGGCGACGCGTGGCCGCCGCGGGGTCATCGGTGGGCGCGGTGCGGAACCGTGTCGGCGACAGGACCGCGGGTTGGTCGACCGGCGCGATCAGCTCGGTGCGATCGGCGATCGCGGTGGCCTGTTGCAACAGGTTGAGCAGGGTCGGGGCGCTGCGGATACCGCCGCCCTCCTGGACCGCCCGCGCGGCGGCAGCCGAGATCTGGAACGGGATGTCGCGATCAACGGCCCGCGGTTCGATCGGCTGCCCGCCCGCGTCCAGCTCGGCGGGGGCCAGCCCGCTGCGCACACCGGACTCGGGTAGTGGCCACCGGTTGATCAGCAGCGCATACAGGGCCGCACCAATACCGCGGATGTCATCCTCCGGTGTGGCGTCGGGGAACGTGGCGGGGAAGGCCAGCGCCACGTCGCCCTCGATGCTGACCCGCACCCGGCTGGGGTGATCGATCGACAGCGCGACCCCCGAGCGGTGGGCGACTTCGGCGGCCGCGGCCAGCGACTGGATGGCGCGGGCGCCGCCGATCGGCGACGGCGACGTTTCGGCCACCTCGGGCAGCGACCCGCCGCGGATCCATTCCGACACCACAAGGCCGCCGGAGCCGGTGCTCGTGACATCGAGCACCCTGGCCACGCCGGGCATGTCGATGCGGCTGAGCCTGAGGGTGCGCGACAGGATCTCCTGAAGCGCCGCGTCGGGCAGCGTCGCGTCCGGGTCGACGAACGTCAGCGCGACCTGTCGGTCCAGCGCGGTGTCCAGTGCCTGCCAAAACTGCAGGTTGGGCGGGCCGCCGTGGAATACAAGCAGTCGATAACGGCCGCCGCCGATGATGGCGCCTGGAATCAGATGAACATCTTCGTCCGACACCGCGGACTCGATCGCCGGTTCCCGTGGTGGGGCGAACGCGATGGGCTCACGGGTCGGATCACCGCCATAATCGGCGGGCGGTCGACCGGACACCGGCATCGGTGCCGTGCCGTTGGCGACCTCGGCGTTGTCCTCCGTGATTTCCGTCATGTTGGGCATATCGGGGACGTCGGGCTGGAAGTCGTCAGCCGTCGGACGGGGAATCTTGGTGGTCGCTGTCACGTCAGGGCCGGACGCGGAGCCGCCTGCGGGTTCGTCGGTCACCGCTGGTCCTTTCCGCAGCCCGTCGCCGGCAACTCCTGCCGGAGGCCCGCGCCGGGCGCCCGTCGGGAACTGACGGGGCCGTGACGCGAACGAATTCCTCTGATCAGCGTACGTGAGGGGGGCGTCGGGACGTGGCCTCACGGGAGGCGTTCTTGTCGGCACGGCTACCGCTGTGCGCCGGCCGAGCCGACGTTGCACGGCGGCCAGCGCGGCGTGTGCGTCGGGCACCCGGGCGGCCAGCATCACCCCGGCGATGATCGGCGCCATGATCAACCCGAGGACCAGCAGTCGCAGCAGCGACCCTGCCCCGCCCCAGTTGCGGGTGAGCGCCTCCAGGCCCAGCAGGCGGTCGACGACGTGCGCGATCAGCCCCGCGGCGAGTGAGGCCGCGATCGTCACCAGGACAGTCCGCACCACCGGCAGGCTGATCAGCCTCCCACCGGGCGGATTGAGGCTGGCCCGCAACAGGAAGTAGCCGACCGTCGCCCCGGCCAGGAAGCCCAGACCGTTGGCCAGCCCGAGATAGGCGGCCACCAGTTCACGGTCGTCGGTCAGGTAGGGCGCCGCCAGGGACGCGGCGATCTTGACGGTCGTGATCATCACGATCAGCAGGATCGGCGTCCACGGCTGCTCGCGGGCGTAAAACACCCGAAGCTGAAGCAGCACAAGGGCATACGGGATCAGCGTGAAGGCCGACAGCGTGATCGCCATGCCCAAATAGCCGGCGTCGACTTCACCGAAGTTGCCGTACGCGAACAGCGCGCTGCCGATCGCGGGCCCGCCGACGGTCATCGCAGCGACGATCGGAATCAGCGCGACCATCGTCAGCCGGGTGGACAGCGACAGATCGGCCAGCACGGCTGGGACGTCGTTGGCCGCGGAATTGCGGCTCAACCGCGGCATCACCACCGTCAGGACCGTCACGCCGATCATGCCGAACGGCAGCATCAGCACCAGCCAGGTGTAGTTGTAGATCGCCGGGCCGGAAGCCGCTGCTGCACTGGCGATCCGGTTGCCGACGACCATGCCGGTCTGGCTGATCAGCACGTAGAGCACCATTGCCGCCGCCATCGCGCCGAACTTCTTGAGACGATCGTCGATACCCCATAGCGGGCGCAGGCTGATCCGCTCCTGCCGGATCGCGACGAGCAGCACCGCGGTCTGTGCGACGACACCCAGCGTGGTGCCGATGCCGAGTACCAGCAGCTTGGGGTTGCCCATCTCGACGGGATCGATCGAAAGTTCGCCCGGCACAACTACATACAGCCCGAGCGTGAAGATGGCGACGACATTGTTGACGACCGGCGCCCAAGCTGGTGGGCCGAACACGTTGCGGGTGTTCAGAATTGCCATGAACACCGATGACAGCCCGTAGAAGATGACTTGCGGCAGTAGAAGATAGGCGAACGCCGTGGTGAGTGGCCGGTTGACCAGCGAATCGCTGCCGAGCATCAGCTTGACCAATAGCGGTGCCATCGCCACGGACAACACGGTGACTACCAGCAGCAGCGTGGTGGCCACGGTTACCAGCCGGCGCACGAACGCGGTGCCGCCGTCCGGGTCGTCGCGTTCGGCGCGGGCCAGTACCGGCACGAAGATCGCCGTGAACGTCGCCTCCAACACAAGCGCGGCGATCAGGTTAGGCAGCTGGTTGGCCACCGAGAAAGCACTGGACAGCGCCGCACCCAAGATCGCAGCGAGCAGCACGATACGGGTGAAGCCGGTCACCCGGCTGATCAGTGTCGCGAACGCCATGCCCCACGACCGCGACACCACGGCAGCGTCGGACAGTTCCGGCCGCCCAGCCCGACGCCGCGGGGCAGGTCCGCGGGGGAGCCGCCGAGGCGGCGGGGGCAGTGGGCGCGGGGGAGGCAGTCGCCGCGGCGGGGGCATTCGCCGTGACGGCGGGAGGGGCGGCCAGGGGGCATGCGGTCCGGCGGTAGTCATCGCCGATCACCGCCGGCTGAGCCGGCGCGACGATCAACGCCGGCTGAGCCGGCGCGACCATCCTGGTGGCTCAACGCGCGCGGCCGTTCGTCCTCGTCGTCTCCCGGCGCGTGGCGGATCGCCACCTCGAGGGGATCGGGCCGGTCCAGATCGGCGCGGTCCGGTTGGCCGCGGAACCGATGCCACAGCCGCCGCCCGGCCAGCAGCACCAGCACTGCGCCCGCTGACAGCGTGATGAAGAACAGCAGCTGGCCGTAGGCGTTGGAATGGACCGACAGGCGGACCGGGTCGCCGAGCGGCAGGCCGTCGGCGGTGCGCAGCGCGACGTCGACGGCGACGCGCTGGGTGAAGTGCACCTCGATCGGCACCCGCAGCGGAAGATAACCCGGCGGCAGCTCGATCTCACCCAAGTCGGTGACCGTCATCCCCGGCGGTGCGTCGACCTGTAGGCGCACCCGGATCGGCACGGGCAGATCGTTGCGCAGAGCCAACGGCAGTGGGCTGTGCTCGGTGGCCAGCGTGTACGAGCCACCCGGGTTGACGATCGTGACGGCGCCGAACAGATCCTCAACGGTGTGGCCAACGGTGGTCAGCCGTTGCTGGGCCACGCCATTGCGCGCGTCGGGCGGCACCGATTGGCTCAGCGCGCGCAGCATGTCCTCGCGCAATGGCGCGGTGTATTGGGTGCCGGTCAGCCCGGTGCGCGCGTCGGCGGTCAGGGCCGACGTCAACCCCAACAGCCGGCCAGTCACCATCGAGATGCCGTCGACGACCCCGTCGTCGAATCGGCCGCGTGGGTTGCCTATCGCACCGTTGGGCATCTGGGCGAGTTTCGGCGCTACGGCGTTCGCTTCGGCGATCACCGCGGTCAGCGGCCGCGGCACGGCAAGCCCGGAGTGGATCGTCGTCGCTACCGCGGTGAGGATTGCATGCGCATCGTCGGGTTGCAGGCTCCACGCTAACGGCGGCATCAGTATCTGGGTCCTCGGCTCGGTATCCGGCTGCAGACCGCGCCACAACAGTGAGCTCAGCGCGTCTTGGCCGCGGGCCACCTTGGAGTCGTGTTTGAGCGGGATGTCCAAGGTCGGGTCCAGATACGACGGCGACACCGGCTCGGTGCCAGCGCCGGCCAACGCTGCGCCGACTGTTGAATCGAACGGTGTCGCGACCAGTTGCGGCGTGTATCGGACGGGGTTCACATCGGCGGTGGCGGGCTCGCCGCTGGTGGAGTCTTGGGCTGTGACGTTCGCCGCGCTGATCGCGACCGTGGGGCCCTGCGTGGACAGTTCATCCACCGCGGGGCCGGTCAGCGGGCCGTCGCCGACGAGGCTGGCGCCGCGGATCGATGCAACGCCGAGAATCTGGTCGACGATGTCGGCAGAACCAATGGTGGCGATACCGCCCAGGCCCGCGTCGCCGACCCGGTTCAGCGCGTCGAGGTCGGCCTGGGCATACGTTGTCGAAACGACACACATCCGCTGGGCCAGCGCCCTGAGCCGATTCAGCCAGGCCACCGCGGAATCCTGACCGGCGCCGGGATGTGTCGGCGTGCCGGGGCCGGCATCCGGCGCGTCGTTGACGACGTAGCCGCCCGCCATCGCGTTGACCGTCACCAACAGGTCGGGGTCCACCGCAAGGCAGAGCGCGCTGCGGACCTCGCCGCCAGGATCGACCGGCGGGCTGGTCGCGAAGTCGACGGCCGACAGCAGCGTGTCGAGCCGGCCGCCGGCCGCAAGCGACGTCGCGAGGTCGTCATCGATCAGCCGCACCGGGTTGGTGCCCCCGGGGGCGCCTGCCGCCAGTCGCGGCCGATCGGCGAGCGGCCACAGCATCGTGAGCCGTACGGGCTTGGTGGTGTCGGGCGGCACCACCGACGTCACCGCGTCGGATACGGCGTCGTTGGCCGGCTCGGGGGGCACGCCGAGCACAGGTAGCAGGAAGCGGGCGTCGTCGAGGCGGGCAGGCTCGCCGTAGTCCGGGGTGCCGTTGACGTTGACCATCACCGGGTACACGCCGGGGTGGTCGATGTGCAGGGATGGAGATCCGACCGATCGCAACGGATAGCTGAGGGTGAACGGAACGTTTTGTCCGCGAGGCAGTTCCGGCGCCAGATTGATGAAGTCGGCGACGGGCTCGAACTGATCGACGTTGCCGGTCAGATTCGTGCGCAAGCCGGCCGACGAGGTGACCGCGTCGGCGTGCTCGAGGCGAATCACGACATCGCGGACCGGGCGGTCACCGATGTTCAGTATCGCCCCTGCGACGGTGACGATCGGCTCGCTTGTGGTTGTCACGACGTCGGGCGTGACGCGGTCGATACGCACCTGAAGGAACGGCATCGGACCGGGCTCACCAGCGGCGGCCCGAGGCGTGGCGGCAGGGGCGGCGAGCAGAAGCGTCAGCAGCGCGATGACGGTGAGCATGCGCGGCACCGCCCGGGGGTACATGCGCGGCACCGCCCGGGGGAGCATGCGTGGCGCCGCCGCGGTGAGCAGGCGGGGGAGCACCTGATCACGGTCCCTGTCCGCAGCCGTTCGTCCGCCGGCCGGGACGGGGTTGAGCGGATTCGTCAGAGCGACGGTTGCGGGTGTGCGAATGCGTCTGGGAACGGCGCCGGGGCGATGTGCGTGGCAGCGGGGGCAGTGCGGCAGGCCCGTCGGTGTGCAGCTTGTCGATCAGCTCGCCGGCGACCTCGGCGAGGCGGCGTTCGTCGGCGTAGGCCAGCCGGGACGGCAACTCCTTGAGCGGCACCCAGGCCACCTCGCTGACTTCGACGTCCTCGTCGGAGAGCTCGCCGCCGAGGAACCGCATCAGATAGTGGTGCACGGTCTTGTGCACGCGGCGGCCCTCGGTGACGAACCAGTAGTCGATGCTGCCGAGCGCGGCCAGCACGGTGCCCTCGATGCCGGTCTCCTCGGCGACCTCGCGGATGGCGGTCTGCTCCGCGGTCTCGCCCCGCTCGATGTGACCCTTGGGCAGCGACCACAGCATGCGTCCACGCCGGTCGATCCGCCCGATAAGCGCCGCTACCTGGCTTTCCTTTGGACCGTCGATGCCGTCGATCACCAGTCCGCCGGCCGAGGTTTCGTGCACCGTGCGCAGGCGGTCGGCGGAGCGCCGCTGCCGGGCCTTCTGAGGTTTTGCCTTGGCGCCCGATTGGTCGTTGTCGCCGTGCACAACGGAGTACTTCGCGCCGCCCGCGGCGTTGTTGTTGTTGTGCTCGGAGCCGGATTCGGGCGGGCCGGCCGCGCGTCGGCCGCGGCGCCGCCCCCGGCGCCGTCGTGGTTTGGCCTGCTCGCCGTCCGACACCCAAGCGATAGTAGCTGCCACAAAGATTCGCTCCCGCCGCACTCGCCGCTCAGTGACCCGGTCGTGACCACTAGGCTCATCGGACGTGCCCGATTCAGCTGCTGATGCCGAGCTGCTGGCCGCCGCGCAGCGTGCGTTGAAGCGCCACACCCAGGTGTTGGGCGGCCTCGGCCAGTTGTTCGCTGACGAGGGCCACGAGCTGTATCTCGTCGGCGGTAGCGTCCGCGATGCGTTGCTGGGCCGGCTGGGAAACGACCTCGATTTCACCACCGATGCGCGTCCCGAGCAGATGCAGCGGTTTCTTCGGCCATGGGCCGACGCGTTGTGGGATACCGGCATCGAGTTCGGCACCGTAGGCGCGGCCAGGGGCGAGGATCGCGTGGAGATCACGACCTTCCGGGCCGACACCTACGATCAGGTGTCGCGAAATCCGGACGTGCGATTCGGGAACCGGCTCGACGACGATCTGGTACGCCGGGACTTCACCGTCAACGCGATGGCGGTACAGATCACTCCGGTGGGGCCCGGCGAATTCCATGATCCCCTAGGCGGTTTGGCGGCTTTACACGACAAGGTCCTGGACACACCGTCGGCGCCCGAGGTGTCGTTCGGTGACGATCCGTTGCGGATGCTGCGCGCGGCGCGATTCGTCTCGCAGCTGGGCATGACCGTCGCGCCGAGGGTGCTTGCGGCGCTCGGCGAGATGGCAGCGCAGCTGGACCGCATCACCGCCGAGCGGGTGGCCGCCGAGCTGGACAAGCTTCTTCTCGGCGATGACCCCGTCACCGGTATCGACCTGATGGTGCAGACCGGGCTGGGTGACGTGGTGCTGCCCGAAGTGGGTGCGATGCGGATGGCGATCGACGAACACCATCAGCACAAGGACGTGTATCAGCATTCGCTGACGGTGCTACGGCAGGCGAGCGCGCTCGAAGAGGACGGACCGGATCTTGTGCTGCGGTGGGCGGCGCTGCTGCATGACATAGGCAAGCCATCCACCCGCAAGCACGAGCCGGACGGCGGCGTGAGCTTTCACCACCACGAGGTCGTGGGCGCGAAGATGACCCGCCGGAGGATGCGGGCGTTGAAGTACTCCAAACAGATGGTCGAGGACGTGTCGCAGCTGGTGTATCTGCATCTGCGTTTCCACGGCTACGGGGACGGCGCGTGGACGGACTCGGCGGTGCGCCGGTACGTCACCGATGCGGGGCCGCTGCTGCCGAAGCTGCACAAGCTGGTGCGCGCGGACTGCACGACCCGCAACAAGCGCCGCGCCGCGCGACTGCAGGCCAACTATGACAACTTGGAGCGGCGGATCGCTGAGCTGGCCGCCAAGGAAGACCTGGCGCGGGTGCGCCCGGACCTGGACGGCAACGAGATCATGGCGATCCTCGGGATTCCGGCGGGGCCGCAGGTGGGCGAGGCGTGGCGCTACCTCAAGGAGCTGCGGCTGGACCGCGGGCCGCTTAGCCACGATGAAGCGGTCGAAGAGCTGACGAAATGGTGGAACTCCCGGCAGTAGCCGCGCGCCGGCCTATGTCGCCGCCAAGGAGCCCTAGCTCAGCCGCGGCCCGCGCCCGGTGGGCCGGCGAACGCCTGTGCTATGCCGAGCCATTGCTCGGCGTCGGCACCGTCGGCCGTCACATCAAGCGCCACGCGGGGTCGGCGTTGCGTGACCAGCATGCAGAAGTCTTCGGCCGAACCGATGACGCACTGTGCTGCGTCACCGGGACCCCATTCCCAGACCGAGCCGTCCGGGGCGCGCAGCTCTACCCGGAACGGATCGGCAGGCGGACTGAGCCCGTTGATGGTGAACGCGTAGTCGCGGGTGCGCACCCCGATGTGCGCGATCGACCGCAGCCGCGCCGTCGCGGGCCGTTTCACGCCTAGGGAGTCGGCAACGTCGAGACCGTGCGCCCAGGTTTCCATCAACCTGGCGGTGGCCATCGAAGCAGCGCTCATCGGCGGGCCGAACCACGGCAGCTTGCGGCCGTCGGCCACGCCGAGCAGTTCGTCGTGCAGCCGGTTCCGCGTCTGCCGCCAGTCGGCCAGCAGATGTTCGGGCGCGTCGGCGGCGAGCTGCTCGGCACCCGCGTCGACGAAACCAGTCGGATCCTTTGTGGCCTGTTCGACCGCGGCCGCGAAGCCGGCTTCGTCGGTCACCGAGGTCAGCGCGACGCGGTCGGTCCACAGCAGGTGTGCGACTTGGTGGGCGATCGTCCACCCCGGTGCCGGTGTGGCGTCGGCCCACCGCTCCGGCGGCAGGTCGGCAACCAGCGCGTCGAGTTCGTCGCTTTCGGCCCGCAGATCGGCCACCATCGGACCCGCTCCTGCCATGGCGTCACCTTAGCCGGGCTGTTGGGCGCGCCGGCCGACGCTCGCGTGCAACGCGAGGCCGGCGAGATACACGCCGGCGCCGGCGATGGCCAGCGCCGGTTGGTAGCCGTCCGCGGGAATGATCGACGCCGCAGTCGCAACCGCGATGATGAACGACGTCCAGAACAGCGAGTCCTGAACCGTGAACACGTGTCCGCGCAATGCGTCGTCGACGTCGATCTGCATCGCGTTGTCCGCGCACAGCTTGACGACCTGGCCCGCAACGCCGAGCAGGAAGCCGCACGCGATCATCATCGGCACCTGTAGGCCCGACCCGGCGAGTTGGATCAGTGCGGCGATTGCCAACGCCCCGTTGGCGGTGGCGTAGCGGCCCCACCTGGCGACGGACGCGGGCATGACCACAGCAGCGAGGAACTGTCCGGCGCCGGTGGCCGCGAAGAAAACCACGGCGGTCCCGAAGCCGGCGACCTCCTGAGTATCGGTGTGCCGCAGGATCACGAGCACCAGCAGGCTGTTGATGCCGACCACCATCCGGTGCGCGGCGAGCCCGGCGAGGGTGGCGGCCACCGATGGCACCGCCGCGACGGTGCGCACACCATGCACCCACCCGGTGGCCACTGCGTAGAGCACCGACCCGTGGATCGCCCGCACGCTGTCGTCAGGGCCGAGCAAATGCGGCGGAAAGCGCCATGACAGCCACAATGCGAGCGCGACGGGCACCGCGACGATCAAAATGATTGCTGCGGCACCAGTGTCGTTGGACCCGAACAACCAACGGGGCACGAGCATGAAGATGGCGCCAAGGAAGGCTGCCGCGCCACCTGTCGCGGTCGCGACCGAGTTCATCGTCACCATCTGGTCCCGAGGGACAACGTGCGGCAGCGCGGCGGACAAGCCGCTGGAGACGAAGCGGCTGAAGCCGTTGACGATCAACGCGCCGAACAGGATGGGCAAGTCGGCGAGGCCGGCCTCCAGCAAGGCGGCGACCGCGAGCACCAGCAGCAGGCGCCCGAGGTTCGCGCCGACGAGCACCAGGCGCCGGTCCCAACGGTCCAGCAGCGCACCGGCGAACGGGCCGAGCAGCGAGTAGGGCAGGTAGAGAACGGCGAACGAACCTGCGATGGCCCACGGACCGGCGGCACGCTCCGGGTTGAACAGGATCGCGCCGGCGAGGCCGGCCGCGAACAGGCCGTCCCCGAACTGACTCACCAGCCGCAGTTCCAGCAGCCGCCGGAACTCGGGCAGGCCGCGCACCGAGCGCCAGACGGCGATATGTGCACGGGTGTCGGCCACGGAAATCACGTCCTGCTCCATAACTTAGTTGCCGAATCGGCAACGCGACCACAGTACAAATATCCCGGCGGGCCGCGCTTGTTCGCCACGTCGACCGGTTGCTGGTGCCATGATGGTGAGGTGGCGCACTCAGAGGATCCGGAGGATTTCATCGCGCCTGCGGCGCACCGGGTGCGCGCGGGGACGCTGTTACTGGCCAACACCGATCTGCTCGAGCCGACGTTTCGACGCAGCGTCATCTATGTCGTCGAGCACAACGACGGCGGCACCCTAGGCGTGGTGCTGAACCGGCCCAGCGAGACCGCGGTCTACAACGTGTTGCCGCAGTGGGCAAAGCTGGCCACCAAGCCCAAGACGATGTTCATCGGCGGCCCCGTCAAGCGTGACGCCGCATTGTGCTTGGCGACGTTGCGCGTCGGGACCGACATGAACGGGGTTTCTGGGCTGCGTCACGTGCAGGGCCGGATGGTGATGGTCGACCTCGATGCCGACCCCGACACGATCGCTCCGCTGGTCGAAGGGGTGCGGATCTACGCGGGTTACTCGGGCTGGACGATCGGGCAGCTCGAAGGCGAGATCGAGCGTGACGACTGGATTGTGCTGTCCGCGTTGCCATCTGACGTCCTGGTCGAACCGCGTGTCGATCTGTGGTCCCGGGTCTTGCGGCGCCAGCCGCTGCCGTTGTCGCTGCTGGCGACCCATCCGATCGACATCAGCCGCAACTAAGCCGCGGGCGGTGTGCGCGCCATCCGGCCTGCGATCACCGCGCACACGATCAGCTGGATCTGGTGAAAGAGCATCAGCGGCAACATGATCAGGCCCACGCTGGCGTTGCCGAAAAACACCAGTGCCATCGGCAGGGCGGACGCAACAGCCGCACCATCGGGTGGTAGCTCAGTGGCAGGACAGCGTGCAGGTTGCGCAGACGCCGCCGCATCCGCCGGCCTGCGTCTGTGCCCCTGCACTTTGCGCTGCGACCATTTTGGCGCTCTGCCAACAGCCGGCCGCGACAGTCGCAACCGCGCCGACCACGCACACCATGACGACGACTGCACCCGTCTGGGGTCGCGCCGATAGCGCAACGCCGCCCCCCGCGGCCAGCATCACGGCGGCGGCCAGCTGGGTGGGGGCAACCGCGCGCAGTACTTGACGGACGAAATCGCCGGAGCGGGGCCGGGTCAGCAGCCATATCCCGGCCGCAGCGGTCGCGACGGCGGCGCACAAGCAGAGCACCGCGGCGATCAGCATGCGAACACAATACGAGCCTCAGCCCGATCTTGTCGGTTGGGGCGTCCCCCGGGCGCCAGGCATCGCCCGGGGGACGAGCCTATCTCGGTAGTCCCAGCGGCTGCGGCGGCCCGGGCGGCTGCGGTGAGCCGGGCGCCTGCGGAGGCGGCGTGGGCGATGCTGGGGGCGGCGGGGTCTGGCCAGGAACGCTGACCTGGAACCCTCGGATGATCGCGTCGGTGGCATTGGCGGACGCCACCACTTGGTCGACGCTGGTGGTCACAAACAGCGACACCAGGTACTTGTCCGGGCCCGCGGCGGCGATGAGGTGTCGCCGGGAGGTGTTCAGGGTGATGGAGTTCTCGCGGTAGGTGCCCTCAATCACAGCCGACGGCATGCCGCCGAAGTCGGCGAACGACGCATTGGTGGCTCGCCACGCCGGCAGCTGCTGGCTGTCGATGAACCCGTGGCTGATGGCCTCCTTCGGGTCAAAGTCGCCGACCAGCTTGTAGACGATGAGCTGAGCATTCGACGAGTACAGGCCGTTACCGCCGACGCGGTCCGCGATCACCGCGAACGCGTCGGGAACGTTGGGGTCGGGCACCTGCGCCCAGCCTTGCGGCATTGGCAGCACGATGTTGAGCGCTTTGAAGTCGCGGCTGGCCTGAGGCTCAAGTTTCACTCCCTTCGCCTTGAAGTAGTCGGCCAGCGTGCCCGACGAGGCAGGTGTGATCGTCACGGGTGGAGGGACGGGCACGGCCGGAGTGGCGATCCCGCCCGGCGCGGCGGCGACGGCCGGTGTCGCGGGAGCCACACCCGGCTGACCCAGCGCCTGCGGCGCTACCTGGGCGGCGTTGGGCGTGACGGTGGCGGTCTGCGTCACCGTGGCCGGGCCGGGCGGCGTCGGTTGCGGGAACATGGGTTCGGCCGAGGCGGTCGTGCCGGCCAAGCCGATGATTCCGGCCACACCGGCGGCCGCACCTGCAACCAGAAGCCTCCAGCGGCGGGCGATCTCGATCATTGACGGCGACCCTTCTTCAGCGGCTCGGGGTTCGTCACACCCTGGTCAGGGGCCGACTGTATCCAGCGTGAACCGACCGCCACCAGGGCTGGAATACACCTGGAACCAAGCCCTGACCGGCCGGTGACGGAACCGATACCAACCTGTGGCCGAGGAGCCGAGGATCGTCGGGCTTATACCCTGTTCACGTGACTGACTCGGCGGACGCCGGCACCGATACCCCTCAGCACCGCTACACCGCGGAGCTGGCCGGGGAGATCGAGCGCGCCTGGCAGCAGACGTGGGCGGAGTCGGGGACGTTCAACGTGCCGAACCCGGTGGGCTCGCTGTCCCCGCCGGACTGGGCCCCGGTGCCCGCCGACAAGATGTTCGTGCTGGACATGTTCCCGTATCCGTCGGGCGAGGGCCTGCACGTCGGGCATCCGCTCGGCTACATCGCCACGGATGTGTATGCGCGCTACTACCGGATGACGGGCCAAAATGTGTTGCACGCGTTGGGCTTCGACTCGTTCGGGCTGCCTGCCGAGCAGTATGCGATCCAGACCGGCACGCATCCCCGCACCCGCACCGAGGCAAACATCGTAAACTTCCGCCGGCAGCTGGGGCGGCTGGGCTTCGGACATGACTCCCGGCGCAGCTTCTCCACCACCGACGTCGACTACTACAAGTGGACCCAGTGGATCTTCCTGCAGATCTACAACGCATGGTTTGACCCGGCCGTCAACAAGGCACGGCCGATAGCCGACCTGATTGCCGAATTCGATTCCGGTGCCAGGACTCTGGACGACGGGAGGAGCTGGGCCGACCTGACCGCCGGCGAACGCGCCGACGTGATCGACTCGTACCGGTTGGTGTACCGGGCCGACTCGATGGTGAACTGGTGCCCCGGCCTGGGCACGGTGCTGGCCAACGAAGAGGTCACCTCCGACGGCCGCAGCGAGCGCGGCAACTTCCCGGTGTTCCGGAAGCGGTTGCGGCAGTGGATGATGCGGATCACCGCATACTCCGATCGGCTGCTGGACGACCTCGAGCTACTGGACTGGCCGGACAAGGTCAAGACCATGCAGCGCAACTGGATCGGCCGGTCCACCGGCGCGTCGGTGTTGTTCAGTACCGATGCTGGCGACATCGAGGTGTTCACCACTCGACCCGACACGCTGTTCGGCGCGACCTACATGGTGCTGGCGCCCGAGCACGATTTGGTCGACAAGCTGACTGCCATCGAATGGCCCGTCGGCGTGGATCCGCGGTGGACATTCGGGGCGGCGACGCCCGCGGAGGCTGTCGCCACGTACCGCGCCACGATCGCCGCGAAGTCGGATCTGGAACGTCAGGAGAACAAGGACAAGACGGGTGTGTGGCTGGGTGCCTATGCGACCAATCCCGTCAACGGCCAACAGATTCCGGTCTTCATAGCCGACTATGTGTTGCTGGGCTACGGCACCGGCGCGATCATGGCGGTGCCGGGTCACGATCAGCGGGACTGGGAGTTCGCCCACGAGTTCGGTCTGCCGGTCACCGAAGTGATTGCCGGCGGCGACATTTCGCAAGCCGCGTACAACGGCGACGGCGAGCTGGTCAACTCCGAATACCTCAACGGGCTCAGCGTCGCCTCGGCCAAAGAAGCCATCACGGAGCGGCTGGCCGCCGACGGCCGCGGACAGGCCCGCGTCGAATACAAGCTGCGGGACTGGCTCTTCGCGCGGCAGCGGTACTGGGGCGAACCGTTCCCGATCGTCTACGACGCCGACGGCCGTGCGCACCCGCTGCCGGAATCGGCGCTGCCCGTCGAGTTGCCCGACATTCCCGACTACGCGCCGGTGCAGTTCGACCCCGACGACGCCGACAGCGAGCCGTCGCCGCCGCTGGGCAAGGCGACTGAATGGGTGCACGTCGAGATGGATCTCGGCGACGGCTTCAAGCCCTACACCCGTGACACCAACGTCATGCCGCAATGGGCGGCCAGCTCGTGGTACGAGCTGCGCTACACCGACCCGCACAACAAAGAAGCGATGTGCGCCAAGGAGAACGAGACCTATTGGATGGGCCCGCGTCCCGCCGAGCACGGACCCAATGATCCGGGCGGCGTCGACCTGTACGTAGGCGGCGTCGAGCACGCCGTGCTGCACCTGCTGTATGCCCGGTTCTGGCACAAGGTGCTCTACGACCTCGGCCACGTCAGCTCCAGGGAGCCGTATCGGCGGCTGGTCAACCAGGGCTACATCCAGGCGTTCGCGTACACCGACTCGCGAGGCGCCTATGTGCCCGCCGTGGAAGTGACCGAGCGCGACGGCAGGTTCTTCTGGACCGGCCCGGACGGTGAGATCGAGGTCAACCAGGAGTTCGGCAAGATCGGCAAGAGCCTGAAAAACTCCGTGTCGCCCGACGAGATCCGCGCCGACTACGGCGCGGACACGCTGCGCGTCTACGAGATGTCGATGGGTCCGCTAGAGGCGTCGCGGCCGTGGGCGACCAAGGACGTCGTCGGCGCGCACCGGTTCCTGCAGCGGGTCTGGCGGCTGGTCGTCGACGAGAACACCGGCAAGGAACGCGCCGCCAAGCACGAGCAACTGGACACCGAAACGCTGCGTCTGCTGCACCGCACGATCTCCGGGGTGGCCGAGGACTACGCGGCGCTGCGCAACAACACCGCGGCGGCCAAGCTCATCGAGTACACCAACCACCTGACGAAGCAGGGGGTGACGTCGCGCGCGGCGCTGGAGCCGCTGGTGTTGATGGTCGCGCCGCTGGCGCCGCATCTGGCCGAGGAGCTGTGGCGGCGGCTGGGCCACGACACCTCGCTGGCCCACGGGCCGTTCCCGCTGGCCGACCCGCAATACCTCGTCGAGGACAC
>DATARY010000100.1:0-19648 GCA_036263935.1 Mycobacterium sp. | reverse complement strand
GTTCGAATCCCACCGAGGGCACCACCGAGGGCACCGAGTCGAGAACGACGAACGTCCAGGTCGGCCATTCCCGCGGCGATAGGCTTTAGCCATGGTGGTCAAGGTGCGGCGGGTCTGCGTGCCGGAGATGGCGCTGGAAAGCCGAGTTCCGGCCCGCACCCAGCACTATGCCAAGAGCGTCGCCGCCCGGTTCCGGGTACTCAAGATCGCGACGTACATCTCCGCGGTGGTCTCGATCGCGTTCGGGATCTTTCAGCTGACACTCGGCGGCCGGGTGTGGTGGCTGGGCATCCTCAATATGGTGTTCGCGGCGGTCTTCGTGTTGATTCCGCTCCTGTACCGATTCGGCGAGCTGGTCGCGCCGTTGACCTTCTTCACCTTCGCCTACCTGTCCCTCACCTACATCTGTTTCACCCTTGGCACGGGTTCCGGCCTGCAGTTCTATTACCTGACGGCGGCGTCGCTCGTTGTGCTGGTATTCGGGGTCGAGCGCATCTTCCTGGCGTCAATGATCGTCGCCTTCGGCGTTGCCGCGACGATCGCACTCGAGATCTTCGTCCCTCGCGACCGGGGACTGGGACCGCACTGGACCCTGACCGTCGGTTTCGTCAGCTCGACGGTCTCCGCATCGGTCATGGTCGTCGTGACGGTCTGGTTCGCGATGCGCGAAATCGCACGTGCCGAAGCGGCAATGGAGGCGGAGTACGAACGGTCCGAACGGCTGCTGACCAATATCCTGCCCGCGACCATCGCACAACGTCTGAAAGACCCGTCGCGCAACATCATTGCCGACAAGTATGACGACGCGTCGATCCTGTTCGCCGACATCGCCGGCTACACGAAACGCGCCAGCGATTCGACACCGAGCGATCTGGTGCGGTTCCTGGACCGCCTATACACCGATCTGGACGCGCTGGTCGACCGCCACGGGTTGGAAAAGGTCAAGACGAGCGGCGACTCCTACATGGTGGTGAGCGGCGTGCCCAGGCCGCGAGAGGATCACATCGAGGCCCTCGCGTGCCTGGCGCTGGACATGGCCGACGCGGTGTCGGGCCTGAAAGGCCCTGAGGGCCAAGCGGTTCCGCTGCGAATCGGTCTGGCGGCCGGGCCTGTGGTCGCCGGCGTCGTCGGAGCGCGGAAGTTCTTCTATGACGTTTGGGGCGACGCGGTCAATGTGGCGTCCCGGATGGAGACTACCGACGTCGAGGGACGTATCCAGGTGCCGGAGAACGTCTACGAACGCATCAAGCACGCATTCGTGCTAGAAGAACGCGGCGAGGTGGACGTCAAGGGCAAGGGAGTCATGAACACGTGGTACCTGATCGGGCGCCGCGACGACGATGCCGTGCGACGCGCGCTTCACCGGGAGAGCAGTTCGAGCAACGCCGCGGTGACCTCCGCGGGTCGTTCCTCCATGATGTAGTGGTCGCCGCCGGTTAGCTGGGTCAAGGTCGCGCCGGGGATGTGCGCTGCCAGCTCGCGCGCGATCGCGAACGGTATGTAGCGGTCGCGATCACCCCAGATGACCGCGGTCGGACAGTCGATCCGACCCAGCCCCGCCGCGAGTTCGGATACTGCGGGCACGTGGTAGTTCCTGAAGAACTCGGCGAAGGTATGCCGACCGCGGGGTGTGTCCATCCAACCGAGGTACTCGTCTTCGAGTGCGTCGTCGAAGCAGCCGAGCGTGCGGTACGGCCGCAAAGCGATGTGGTGCAGCCGGCGCAGCGGAAGTCGGCGCACCATTGCGGGAGCATTCACCGCGACCCACCGCTGACCCAGCGAGAAGCGATAGAACCACGGCCGAAAGGTGCTGTGCGCGCGGGTATTCAGCAGTCCCAGCCGGATGACCCGTTCGGGATGGCGCAGTATGTACCCGAGGCCGAGAAAGCCGCCGTAGTCGTGCGCGATCAGATTGAAACGGTCCAGCCCGAATGAATCGGCGAGCCAGCCGATCCGTTCGACTTCCGCGTCGTAGCCGGCCGGCGTTTCTGGCGGATCGGAGCGGCCGAAACCGGGCCAGTCGGCGGCGATGACGCGATGGCGCTCGGCGAGTGCGGAGATCTGGTGACGCCAACACGACGCACTCTGTGGATAGCCGTGCAACAGCAGCACCGGCTCACCTGCGCCGGCCTCGGTGTGGTGAACCATCATTTTGTGCAAGTTAGTATAAAATTTGCGCCATGGCCAGTGCAGAGCCGAGGCGCCGAGGTCGGCCACGCGTCTACGACCCGGACGCCGCGCTGCGGCGAGCGCGCGACGCATTCTGGCGCACGGGATACGCGGCCACCTCGCTGGACGACCTGGCGACGGGCATGGGCATGAACCGGCCGAGCATCTACGCGGGGTTCGGAGACAAGCGCGCGCTCTACCACGCGGTCGCCTGCGCATACTCGGATGCCAGCCGCTCCTGGCTCGCGAGCGCACTCGCCGGGCCGAAGCCATTGCGCGACACGCTGCTGTCGATCTATCGGGACGCCAGGGACTTCTACCTGACCGGCGACGATGCCCCGCGGGGGTGTTTTCTGCTCGGCACCGCCGTCACCGAGTCGACGCGTGACGGTCGAGTGCGCGACATCGTGGAATCCACGATGACCGCATTCACCATGGCGTTCGCCGAACGCTTCGAGCGCGCCGAGCGGGACGGAGAATTGTCCGCGCACCCGCCGGACGCGCTCGCTCAGATTGCGACGGCGACGTTGAACACGATCTCCGTGCGCGCCAGAACCGGCGCGCAACCCGCGGTCCTCGACGCTCTGATCGACGCCACCATCGACGTCATCTGCGGTCGGCCCGATTAGACCTTCGTGTTCTCCGACTTGATCAGCCAGGCCAGCTTCTCCAGGCCGTCGATCAGCTGATGCAGGATGTCGGCGGTGCTGGGATCCTCCGCGTCCACGGCGTCATGGACGGTACGCATCGTGTCGACGGTTGCGTACGCGCGCGCGGTGATCAAATCGACGACCTCGGTGGTGCCGTGCTCGTAAGCCGGAAACTGCGGCAGCGTGGTGCTGCCCGCGACGGTGTCAGACCGGCCGTCCGCGGTCGCGTCCAGCGCCCGCATCCGTTCGGCGACGGTGTCGCTGGCTTCACGGGCGAAGTCGACCAACTCATCTAGCTGCAAATGAAGGTCGCGGAAGTTGGTGCCGACGACGTTCCAATGCGCCTGCTTGCCCTGCAGGTGGAGCTCGATCAGATCCACCAGAACCTTCTGGAGGTTGGCGCTCAGCTCAGGCGAGGCCTGAAAACCGTGTACTTCTGCTTCTGTGCGACGTGTTGTTGTGCTCATGCTGCATACAACGCGGCTAAAACTGGATTGAGTCCAAATTAGCGTGTGACGGGCCTCACGTCTGCTGATCGCGTAAATGCAACTCAGCAGCCGGAAAACCTGCGCCGCCCGCCACACTGGGCGTGGTCGGATCCCAAGGACTGCCCATTGCCTACAGCACCTTCGACAGAAACGCTTTCGTGCGTTCGTGTTTCGGGTTGGCCATCATCTCCCGCGGGTCGCCACTTTCCAAGACGACACCGCCGTCCATGAAGACCAGTTGATTGGCGACCTCTCGGGCGAATCCCATCTCGTGGGTGACCACCACCATCGTCATGCCTTCGGTGGCCAGCCTTTTCATCACCTCAAGCACCTCGCCGACCAGCTCCGGGTCCAGCGCCGAGGTGGGCTCGTCGAACAGCATCAGCTTCGGGTTCATTGCCAGCGCCCGCGCGATCGCCACCCTTTGCTGCTGGCCGCCGGACAGCTGCGCGGGATAGGCATTTGCCTTGTCCGACAAGCCCACTTGGTCAAGCAAGTCCTTGCCACGCGCCACCGCGGTCGCCTTCTTCTCGCGCTTGACGTGGATCGGCGCATCGATGATGTTCTCCAGTGCCGTGCGGTGCGGGAACAGGTTGAAATGCTGAAACACCATTCCGATGTCGCGACGCTGTTTGGCGGCCGCACGGGGGGCCATCTCATGCAGCTTCGCGCCGCGTTCCTGATACCCGATCAATTCGCCGTCGACATACAGCCGGCCGGCGTTGACCTGCTCGAGATGGTTGATGCACCGCAGAAATGTCGACTTGCCCGACCCCGATGGGCCGACCATACACAGCACTTCGCCCCTGCCGACCTCCAGCGTTATGCCCTTGAGAACGTTTAGCGCGCCGAAGCTCTTGCAGACCTGTTCGGCGCGCACCATTGGGGTCATGGATGCGGCTCTGCCAACTGCGCCCTGGCCAGCGCTTCCAGTTGCTTGGTGGTCAGTTTGCGCGTCGCGCCACGGGAGAAGTAACGCTCCAGGTAGTACTGGCCCACCATCAGAACGCTGGTGACCACCAGGTACCAGGTTGCGGCAACCAGCAGCAGGGGAACGGGTTCGAAGGTACGCGCGGCAATCTCACGTGAGGTAATGCCGTACAGATCCAGTGTGAAGGGCACGCCGGTGACCAGCGATGTGGTCTTCAGCATGCTGATGACCTCGTTGCCGGTCGGCGGGATGATCACCCGCATCGCCTGCGGGAGAACCGTCCGGCGCATCGTCAACCCCCACGACATGCCCAGCGCCGTCGACGCCTCGGACTGACCCTCGGGCACGGAACTGATTCCGGCGCGGATGATCTCGGCCATATAGGCGGCTTCGTTGAGGGCCAGTCCGAGGATCGCCAGAAGGAACGGGATCGACAAGCTCTGCAGGTTGAGATGAAAGAACGACGGCCCGAACGGCACGCCTACCTGAATGTGCTTGTAGATCGTCGGGATCAGCCCCCAGAACACCA
Source organism: Mycobacterium sp. (assembly GCA_036263935.1). GTDB lineage: Bacteria > Actinomycetota > Actinomycetes > Mycobacteriales > Mycobacteriaceae > Mycobacterium. Next base: position 14,881 of record DATARY010000100.1, on the reverse strand, counting down.
GCTGCACATACACCGGGGTACCGCGAAAGATCCATAGGTACACCCACGACACCGATTTGAAGACGGGATTGGGCGACAAGCGCATCACCGCGAGGGTCACGCCGAGCACGATCGCTAGCACCATCGAATAGACGGTGAGCTGCAAGGTGTTTACCACGCCGACCTTCAGGACCCGCTCGTTGAAGAGGTACTCCCAGTACGTCGACCACCCGTAGGCCTCGTTAGTCGCCGCTCCGTAGACGAACAGCAGCACCAGGATGACGATGACGACCGCCGCCACCCACCGCCACGGATGACGCAATGGAACGGCATCGATAGCGGCTGGACTCGTGGATGGCGACGTGTCGACATCGGTCATTTCGACGCTCCTGCTATCTGCTCTTCGCGCAAGCGCTCATCGCCGAAACTAGCTGATGGCGCCGTTGATAACGGGCTTGTCGATCAACCCCTTCTCGACGCCCCAGTTGGTGGCGATCTGCTTGTAGGCGCCCGTCTGAATCAGATGCTCGAGGGCCTGTTTCAGCGACTGCGCCAGCGGCGACCCCTTGGCGACCGGCCAGCCGTACGGTGCCGAGTCGGCGATGTCGCCCGCGGTCTCCAGCTTTCCGTTGCTTTGCTTGACCGCGTACAGCGTGACCGGCGAGTCCGCCGACATCGCGTCGGTCTGGCCGAGCACCACCGCGTTGGTCGCGGCGTCCTGACCGTCGAACGGAACAATCTGGATCGCCGGCTTGCCCGCGTCGGTGCACGCCTTGCTCTTGGCCGGCAGCTCGTCGGTCTCTTCGGTCGTGGTGGCCTGGACCGACACCTTCTTGCCGCACGCGTTGTTCGGATCGATATTGGAGCCGGGGCGTTGGGCCCAAAGAATGCCTGCCGAGAAGTAGGTGACGAAGTCCACCGACTGCTCACGCTCCTTGGTATCGGTGAATGACGACATGCCGACGTTGTAGGTGCCACCCTGAATCGAAGGAATGATCTTCGCGAAGTCCGCCTCGCGATAGTCAGCTGTCAGGCCGAGGGTGCCGGCGACGGCGTTCATCAAATCGACGTCGAAGCCGACGATCTTGCCGCTCGGGTCTTTGAACTCGTTGGGCGAGTACGGAATGTTGACGCCGACGACCAGCTTTCCCGACGACTTGATCGCCTCGGGCACGGTATTGGCGATCGAATCGACCTTCTCCGCCTTCGCCTCCGAAGTGGCAGTGGTGGGCCCGCTCGACTTGGGATTGCTAGCGCATCCCGATATCGCGAGTACGCTCATCGCAGCAAACACCGCTGCGATGCGCCAGAACTTCGTCCGACGGTCTTGACATCCAGCTGACACGGTTGCCTCTACTTTCTGCATCGTGGACCCGGCGCGCAGCACCGGTAACGGAACAGTAGTGGAGACCTGCCGCGGCGGCAGGCCGAATCCGCCCATTTGTTTGCGTTGACCTCGGAAGACGTCGGCGCCAAGTCACCGAATCGAAATCATTGGTACGCAGGGAATCCGCATTCTTTTCTACTGCTTTATGCAACACTTCGCGCATGGAAAGCCCCGCTCCCCCGAGCATGTTGCAACATCTCTGGAAATCCACGCTTCTGTCTGGGATTCTCGCCGTCATTCTCGGCATTCTGGTGCTGGCGTGGCCTGGCATCACGATCCTTGTGGCGGCGATCTTCTTCGGCGCCTATCTGTTGATCACCGGCATCGCGCAGGTGATATTCGCGTTCAGCCTGCATGTGTCCGCCGGCGGTCGGGTGCTGCTGTTCGTCAGCGGTGCCGCGGCATTGATCCTGGCGGTGCTCGCCTTCCGTCACTTCGGTGAGGGCTATGCGGTGCTGCTGCTGGCAATCTGGATCGGCGTCGGATTCGTCTTCCGCGGAGTGGCGACCACTGTGTCTGCCATCAGCGATCCCGGCCTCCCCGGCCGGGGATGGTCGATCTTCTTCGGCGTCATCACCACCATCGCCGGTGTCGTGGTGATCGCATCACCATTCGAGTCGATCGTCACCCTCGCCCTCGTCGTTGGGATCTGGCTCATTGTGATCGGTGTGTTCGAGGTGGTGTCGTCGTTCGGCATCCGCAGTGCCGGCAAGGAGCTCAAGGAAAGGGTCGAAAAGACCCAGGTGACCTAAACACACACTCGCCATCTACTACTCGCTGTCGTAGGCTTGTGAAACAGCCACGAAAGAGGGTCCGATGGACGCGCTGGATGTGTCACGGTGGCAGTTCGGCATCACCACCGTCTACCACTTCATCTTTGTCCCGCTGACGATTGGCCTTGCGCCGTTGATCGCGGTCATGCAGACCGTGTGGGTGATCACCGGCAACGCGGCGTGGTACCGGCTCACCCGGTTCTTCGGCAAGCTGTTCCTGATCAACTTCGCGATCGGGGTGGCCACCGGCATCGTCCAGGAGTTCCAGTTCGGCATGAACTGGAGCGAATACTCGCGATTCGTCGGCGACATCTTCGGCGCGCCGTTGGCGATGGAAGGGCTCGTCGCGTTCTTCTTCGAGTCGACGTTCATCGGCCTGTGGATCTTCGGGTGGACCCGGCTGCCGCGGCTGGTCCATCTGGCCTGCATCTGGATCGTGGCCGTCGCGGTCAACATCTCCGCGTTCTTCATCATCGCCGCCAATTCGTTCATGCAGCACCCGGTCGGCGCGCACTACAACCCGGAGGTCCGCAGAGCCGAACTCACCAGCATCGTCGCGCTGTACACGAACAACACTGCGATCGCGGCGTTTTCACATGCGGTCGCCGGGTCTTTCCTGACCGCGGGAGCCTTTGTCGCCGGCGTCTGCGCGTGGTGGATGGTGCGGGCGAGCGCGAGCGACGAGGCCCGCACCATGTACCGGCCAGCGACCATCGTGGGCTGTCTGGTTGCGCTGGTGTCGGCCATCGGGCTGTTCTTCACCGGAGATGCCCAGGGCAAGCTGATGTTCCAGCAACAACCGATGAAGATGGCGTCGGCGGAATCGTTGTGCCACAGCGAAACCGATCCGGACTTCTCGGTCCTCACCGTCGGCTCGCACAACAACTGCGACAGCGTCACCCACGTGATCGACGTGCCGTACGTGCTGCCGTTCCTTGCCGAGGGCAAGTTCGAGGGCGTGCGCCTGGAAGGCGTCAAGGACCTTCAGCAGCAGGACGAGCACAAGTTCGGGCCGGGCGACTACCGGCCCAACCTGTTCGTTACGTACTGGGCCTTCCGCGCTATGATCGGATTGCTCGCTGTTCCAGGGTTATTCGCGTTGGTCGCGCTGTGGCTCACCCGTGGCGGCCGAATTCCCAACCAGCGCTGGTTCTCCTGGTTCGCGCTGCTGACGCTGCCCGCTTCGTTCCTGGCCAACAGCGCAGGCTGGGTGTTCACTGAGATGGGCCGCCAGCCGTGGGTGGTGGTTCCGAATCCGACCGGCGACCAGATGATTCGGTTCACCGTCTTCCAGGGCGTGTCGGGACACTCGGCGGCCATCGTGGTGACGTCGCTGGTGACCTTCACGCTCGTTTACGCGGTGCTCGCGGTGGTTTGGTTCTGGCTGCTCCGCCGCTACGTCGTCGAAGGGCCGCTGGAGCACGACTCCGAGCCCGCGCCGCCACGTCCACCCGGTGACGACGAGGTCGCGCCGTTGTCCTTCGCGTACTGAGAGGTGGTGCTCGCATGGGGCTGCAGGAACTCTGGTTCATCCTCCTCGCCGCGCTGTTTCTCGGCTTCTTCGTCCTCGAGGGGTTCGACTTCGGCGTCGGAATGCTGATGGCGCCCTTCGGCCGAGTGGCGAAAGGCGACCCGGAGCTGCACCGCCGCGCCGCGCTGAACACCATCGGGCCGGTGTGGGACGGCAACGAGGTGTGGCTGATCACCGCGGGCGGCGCGATGTTCGCGGCCTTTCCCGGCATGTACGCCACCGTCTTCTCCGGGCTGTACCTGCCGCTGCTGGCCATCCTGTTCGGCATGATCCTGCGGGTCTGCGCGATCGAATGGCGCGGCAAGATCGACGACGCCCAATGGCGGACATGGGCCGACGTCGGCATCGCCGTCGGGTCGTGGCTGCCCGCCGTCCTGTGGGGCGTGGCCTTCGCCGCGCTGCTGCGCGGGCTGCCGGTGGACGCCAACCACCAGGTGCACCTGTCTTTCGGCGATCTCATCAACCCGTACACGGTGCTTGGTGGGCTCGCGATGGCCGGGCTGTTCCTGTTCCACGGAGCGGTGTTCGTGATGCTGAAAACCGAAGGCGCCGTGCGTGATGACGCGGTGAGGTTCGCGTCATGGCTTGCACTGCCCGCGACGGCGCTGGTGGCCGCATTCGGGTTGTGGACGCAGATCGCGTATGGCAGCGACTTGACGTGGATTGCGCTCGTTGTTGCCGTCATCTCGCAACTGTCCGCCGTCATGGTGGTCTTGAGCCGCGGCGGTGACGGCTGGGCATTCTTGTCCACCGCGATGGTCGTTGCAGCGGTGGTCATCCTGCTCTTCGGGTCGCTGTACCCCAACCTGGTTCCGTCGACGCTGAACCCGGATTGGAGCCTGACGATCTACAACGCGTCGTCCTCGCCGTACACACTAAGGATCATGACATGGGCGGCGCTGATCTTCGCCCCGCTCGTGATGGGGTATCAGGGCTGGACGTATTGGGTGTTCCGGAGACGGGTTTCGGCTGACCGGATACCGGCATCGGCGGGCCTGTCGAGGCGTTGACATGAACCTGTGGCGGGCCTCTCGGGCGATGCGGCGTTATCTGCTCGCATCGGTGGCCTGCGGTGTTGTCATCTCCGGCACCACCATTGCGACGGCGGTGGTACTGGCGCAGATTGTAGCGGGCGTCATCACCGAACCCGGGTCGCGCACGCTCGAGCACTGGGCCGGAGGACTGTGGATTCTGGTGTCGCTGTGGATCATTCGCACGGCGGCACACTGGCTGCAGGGCCGGCTGTCTCAGCGCGGCGCGACTGCGGTGATCGCCGATCTGGCCGGTCAGGTGCTGCGGACCGTCACGGCATTGCCACCCCGGCGGCTCGCCGCCGAGCGTTACGCCGGCGCCACGGTGATCACCCGCGGCCTGGACGGGTTGCGGCCCTACTTCACTGCCTACCTGCCGTCGCTGTTTCTGGCCGGAATCCTCACCCCCGCGGCGATCGTCGCGATCGCGGTCTACGACGTCCCCTCGGCCGTCATCGTCTTGGTCTGTTTGCCGCTCATACCGCTCTTCATGGTGCTGATCGGGCTTGTCACCGCGGAGCGCTCTGCAGCGTCGCTGGCCGCGATGACCACGCTGCAGTCGCGACTGCTCGACCTGGTGGCCGGCATCCCCACGCTGCGCGCGCTGGGCCGCGTCGGCGGCTCCGCGCGGAAGATCGCCGAACTGGGTGCGGCCCATCGACGTTCGGCAATGGCCACTCTGCGCATCGCTTTTCTGTCCTCACTGGTACTTGAGCTGCTGGCCACTCTGGGCGTCGCGCTGGTCGCGGTCGGGGTCGGCCTTCGGCTGGTGTTCGGCGAGGTGACGTTGTCGGCGGGGCTCACCGCGCTGCTGCTGGCACCGGAGGTGTTCTGGCCGCTGCGGCGCGTCGGCGTGGAGTTCCATGCCGCCCAGGACGGAAAGGCGGCCGCCGGCGAGGCGTTCCGACTGCTCGGCGGGCTCCCGATCCCACCGGCCGGGACACGGACAGTGACCGCGTTGGGCGCGACGATCCACATCGATGCACTGGACGCCGACGTCGAGCCTGGGCGGGTGACCGTGCTGACCGGACCCAACGGGGTCGGCAAGACCACACTGCTGCAGGCCATCCTTGGGCTGCAATCGGACCGGGTACTCGTCGATGACATCGATGTCACCGATCTCGACCCGCAGGCATGGTGGCACCAGGTGGCGTGGCTGGCGCACCGCCCGGTTCTGATTCCCGGCAGCGTCCTCGACAACCTCGAGCTGTTCGGTCCGCTGCCCGACGTCGACGGTGCCTGCCGGGCCGCGGGTTTCGACGAGGTGCTGGCGACCTTGGCGGATGGGCTCCAGACGGTGATCGGTCGCGGCGGCGTCGGTCTGTCGCTGGGTCAGCGGCAGCGGCTCGGACTGGCCAGGGTGCTGGGTTCGACGGCACCGGTGCTTCTGCTCGACGAACCCACTGCGCACCTCGACGCCCGCATGGAGTCCCGCGTTCTACAGGCCATCGCGGCCAGGGCGCGGGCCGGCGCGACCGTGCTCGTCGTCGGCCACCGCGAGCCGGTGCTGGCGACGGCCGACCGGGTTCTGCCGATGGGGAGCCTCGTCGATGCTTGAGCTGCTGCGTCCGCGACTACCCCGGCTCGTGTTGGCGATCGTGCTCGGGGTGCTCTCATTGGGCAGCGCGCTGGCGCTGGCCGGGATCTCGGCGTGGCTGATCACGCGGGCGTGGCAGATGCCGCCGGTGCTGGATCTGACCGTCGCGGTGGTGTCGGTGCGGGCCCTGGGCATCTCCCGCGGTGTCCTCGGGTATTGCCAGCGGCTGGCGTCACACGACACCGCGCTGCGGGCCGCCGCCGACACCCGCGAACTGGTCTACCGCCGGCTCGCCGAAGCGCCTACCGAGGTAGCGATGCGGCTGCCCAGCGGCGAACTGGTGGCCCGTGTCGGCGCCGCCGTGGACGAGCTCTCGGAAGTCCTTGTGCGCGCGGTGCAGCCGATCGCGGTCGCCGCCGTGCTTGGGCTGGCGGCTGTCGGGGTGATCGCCGTGATCTCCCCCGCCGCGGCGGTCGTGCTGGCCGTCTGCCTGCTGATCTCCGGAGTGGCCGCGCCGTGGCTGGCCTCCCGCGCGGTCAGGGCCGCAGAAGCCGTTGCCGCACAGCACCATTCAGGCCGCGACACCGCGGTGATGCTCGCCCTCGAACACGCGCCGGAGCTGCGGGTCAGTGGGCGGCTCGCCGACGTCATCGCCGAATCCGAGCGGCGACACCGTGAGTGGGGACGAGCGACGGACCGGGCCGCGGCGCCGGCAGCGCTTGCCGGCGCCGCATCGACGGCCGCTGTCGGCGTCACCGTGCTCGGCTCCGTCGTCGCTGCCATCGGGATCGCCGATGCGGTCGCACCGATGACGCTGGCTGTGCTGATGTTGCTGCCGTTATCGGCGTTCGAGGCGACCACTGCGTTGCCCGCCGCAGCGGTTCAGCTGACGCGATCGCGGATCGCCGCTCGCCGGCTGCACGATCTCACCTCGCCGGACAACCACTTCCGGCCGAGGCCGCCGGTGGTGCCGGTAGAACTCGAGCCCGGATCGCGGCTGGCGGTGACGGGCCCCAGCGGCTCCGGCAAGACGACACTGCTGATGGCGATGGCCGAAAATCCCTCGGAAGCGGCGTTTTTCGCCGAAGACGCGCATCTTTTCGATACCACGGTGCGGGATAACCTCTTGGTGGCCCGCGGCGACGCTTCCGACGACGAACTGCGAAAGGCGCTGCAGCGGGTGGGTCTTGGCGGCTGGCTGGACGGTTTGCCCGACGGGTTGTCGACCATGCTTGTGGGTGGCGCGGCGGCGGTATCGGCCGGACAGCGTCGACGGCTGCTGCTCGCGCGGGCCCTTATTTCGCCTGCGCCGACCGTGCTCCTCGACGAACCGTCCGAGCACCTCGACGCGGCCGACGGTCAGCGGCTGCTGACCGAACTCCTCACCCCGGGTGCCCTTTTCCCGGCCGCCCGCACCGTCGTCGTGGCCACCCATCACCTACCCGATGAGATCGTCTGTCATCGACTCAATCTCACGCTCAGCGAGTAACCTCACCGGCATGAGCGAACCGGATAAGCCCGTGCCGCCCCCGTACCAGGGCGCATATCCCGGCAGCTACCCACCGCCACCACCACAGCCCTACGCAGGATTCACGCCGCCGTCAACCGGTCCCCGCAACGGGCTCGGCGTCGCGGCATTGGTGATCGCAATCATCGCGCTGGTGTTCTGCTGGTCGGTGTTCGGCGGAGTCATCCTCGGCATCGCGGCGGTGATCATCGGGTTCGTCGCCCGCGGCCGGGTCAAACGCGGCGAGGCCACCAATGGCGGCGTCGCGATCGCAGGGATCGTGTTGGGGTTCCTGGCGATCATCGTGTCGCTCGTCTTCATCCCGATCTGGATCGGGGTGTTCGGCGAGGTCGGCGGCTCCGACTACGTCAGCTGCCTGTCGAAGGCCGGCTCCGACCAGCAGGCCATCCAGAAGTGCGCCGACCAGTTCCGCGAACACGTCGAGAACCAGTTCAGCGTCACGATCACCCCGATGACGCCCTAAAGCGTATCGAGGCGGCGCCGCCGCGGGACGAACTCGAGCGACAGAAGCACCACCAACAGCGGCAGCACCTGCGTCAGCGTCGCCATGACGTAGCGGCGGTCGCCGAGTGCGTGGAACTTACGCAGGTACCGGTACAGCGATTCGAGCGCGATCAACGGGTCGCCGAGGTGGATCGCCAGGTAGATGAGGCTGGACACCTTTCCGCGATTCTTGTCGTTGAAGATCTCCGGGAACGCGGCGAATGCCAGCGACAGCCGCTTGGCGCCCTGCTCCTTGGCCCAGCCGATCATGTCGACCGACAGCCGTTCGTCGAGGCCGTTGGGGGCGCCGCGGCGCCGCCACGGCACGTCGAGTGTCACCTCGCTGCCCTGTCCGGCGGTTGCGTAACGGTGGAAACCCTGCACCCGGCCGTCCCTGTCGCGGGCGATGATCAGCTGGACGCCCGGGTATCGGCCTTCGAGCGCACCGTCGAGGCACATCGAGAAGCCGCGCTCGGTGCGTGCGCCGCTCGGCGAGGCCAGCAGGACTTCGGTCAACTCGGCGAGCAGCTGGTCGTCGAGCCCCTGTTCGGCGACGACCTCGGTCGTGATACCGAAGTTCTTCGTGCGCTGCACCGCCTGGCGCAGGTTGCGATACTTCCGCCCGACCATCTCGAAGGCGGCGACGTCGATCACCACGTCACGCCCGATCGGCACCGCCGTCAGCGACTGGCCGAGCAAGGTGGCGTCGTTCCACAGGTCCAGCCGCCGCTCGCTGCAGCCGAGGACGACCATCCGCCAGCCACGGCTGTGGCACATCGTGGCGAACTCGGCGACCAGTTCGGGGAATCGGGTCTCGTCGCCGAGCGGGTCGCCGCTGACCACCGCGTAGCCCAGCCGGCTGCGGTATGCGATGGCCGCCGACCGCTCGGCGTTGAAGTGATAGCACTTCGAAGGCTGCATCGCGAACGGCGCGAGCGGATCGCCGGTCGTCCTTTCGATCAGCGCCCAAACACGTGGCAGCTCAGCGGGATTCGGCCGCGCCGTCGTCGGCCACATCAGCATCCCACCCGCCGCGACGATCAGCAGATTGCCGGGCAGGTCGTACACCAGCACGTGGGCAGCGAGCCCCGCCATCAGGGCGACCATCGCCAGCCAGGCGTGCACGGCGGTGACCGGCCGGCCCAGGAAGATGCCGCGCGCAATCAGGGCGACGGCGGCGAAGATCGTCAGCGAGCCGGCCAGCCGGCCGTCGGCCTGCCAATCCGGGTGGTGGCGGTCGCGAGCGAGTGAGATGATCAGCCAGCAGAACAGGCTGAGTACTGCCAGCGCCCCGATCCAGCGGGCGGAAGGCGAGTCGACATGGACGACCACCCGCTCCCGGGCCCGCAACCTCGGAGCGAAATTGACGGGCGATTCATTCACGGCAAAAACCTTACGCTGTTTAACCCTTGGAACTCGGGAAGTGCTTGACGACGCCTTCTTGAACGACGGTGGCCAGCAACTGCCCGGAGCGGTCGAAGAAATGCCCGGTGCCAAGGCCGCGGGAGTCCGCGGCGACCGGCGAGGACGTCGAATACAGCACCCACTCGTCGAATCGGACAGGGCGGTGGAACCAGACCGAGTGGTTCATCGTGACCGCGAAAATGCGGTCGAAACCCCACGACAAACCGTGTGTGGTGATGATCGAGTCGAGCACGGTGGTGTCCGACGAGTAAACCAGCGCCGCGTTGTGCAACACCGGGTCGTCGGGCATCGTGCCCTCGGCCTTCATCCAGACCCGGTTATAGGTGAGCTTCTCCCCCTTTTTGCGCATCACCCACGTCGGATCGTTGGTGTATCGCCAATCGATGGGCCGTAGTGCGTTCACAAAGTGAGGCACAACGTCCTCATACCCACGCAGCAGATCGTCAACCGCCAATACCGACTCCGGATCCGGCAAATTCGGGGCTTCGATGCCATGCTCGAAGCCGCGGCCTCCGGACAGGTGCGAGATCATCGCGGTGGTCAGCAGCTGACCGTCCTGCAGGACGTCGACGCGACGGTTGGCGAACCGGCGCTCGTCACGCAACCGCACCACGTGGAACTCGAGGTCCTTGTCGGGATCGCCGCCGGCGATGAAGTGCACCGACATCGCGCTCGGGGGCAGCTTCGCCGGCACCGGGCGGCTGCCGGCTACGAACGCCTGCGCCATCATCTGGCCGCCGAAGGTGCGCACCGGGTTCTTGCTGGGATGCGAGCCGGTGAAGGTGTCGTCGTCGATGCGGTTGAGGTCGAGTATCGCCAGCAGCTCGTCGAAGTCTGAGTTTCTTCGCCCGAGAGGCTCATCTGAGCTTGATGCTCTTCGCCCGAGAGGCTCATCGCCGGCTGACACGTGGCCTCCTACACGTCGTCCTCCCCGATCCGGTGCACGTGGATCAGATTGGTGGAGCCTACTGTGCCGGGCGGAGCGCCAGCGACGATGACCACCAGCTCGCCGCGCTTGAACCGGCCGAGCGCCAGCAGCGACTTGTCGACCTGCCGGATCATCCCGTCGGTAGTGTCGATGTGCGGCACGATGAACGTCTCGGTGCCCCAGGTCAGCGCCAGCTGGCTGCGCACCTCGGGCAGCGCGGTGAACGCAAGCACCGGCAGCGGGGTGTGCAGACGGGCCAGCCGCTTGACCGTGTCGCCGGACTGGGTGAACGCGATCAGCGCCTTGGCGTCCAGCCGCTCGCCGATGTCACGGGCGGCGTAGGAGATGACGCCGCGCTTCGTGCGCGGCACGTGAGCCAGCGGCGGGGCGGCCACCGAGTTCTCCTCGACCGCCGAGATGATGCTGGCCATCGTCTTGACCGCCTCGAGCGGATACTTGCCCACCGAGGTCTCTCCAGAGAGCATCACCGCGTCGGTGCCATCCAGGACCGCGTTGGCGACATCGGACGCCTCGGCTCGGGTAGGCCGTGAATGTTCGATCATCGACTCCAGCATCTGGGTGGCGACGATGACGGGTTTGGCGTTCTCCCTTGCCATTTGGATGGCACGCTTCTGGACCAGCGGCACTTCTTCCAGCGGCAGCTCGACGCCGAGATCGCCGCGCGCGACCATGATCGCGTCGAACGCCAGCACGATCGCCTCGAGGTTGTCGATCGCCTCTGGCTTCTCGAGTTTCGCGACGACGGGCACACGCCGGCCCACCCGGTCCATCACCTCGTGGACGAGTTCGATGTCGGCGGGCGAGCGAACAAAGGACATCGCGACCAGGTCCACGCCGAGCTGGAGCGCGAACGTCAGGTCCTCGATGTCCTTCTCCGACATCGCCGGCACCGAGACGTTCATGCCGGGCAGCGAGAGGCCCTTGTTGTTGCTGACCTGGCCGCCCTCGGTCACGATGCACACGACATCGTTGCCTTCGACACGCTCGACGACCAGCCCGACATTGCCGTCGTCGACCAGCAGCCGGTTCCCTGGTTTGGCGTCCTTGGCGAGGTTCTTGTAGGTGGTCGACACCCGGTCGTGGGTGCCCTCGCAGTCCTCGACGGTGATCCGCACGGTCTCGCCGGTCGCCCAGTAGGTCGGTCCCTCGGCGAACCGGCCCAGCCGGATCTTCGGGCCTTGCAGATCGGCGAGAATGCCGACGGCGCGGCCGGTCATATCGGAGGCGGCGCGGACCCGCTTGTAGTTGGCTTCGTGGTCGTTGTGTTCGCCATGGCTGCAGTTGAGCCGGGCGACGTCCATTCCGGCCTCGACCAGCCCCCTGACCGCTTCGTCAGTGGCAGTGGCCGGACCCAAAGTGCAGACGATCTTGGCGCGTCTATTCACGACTGCTGAGCATAGTCCCGGATCGATTCAGACGACGGCCAGAGGCAGGGCGCCGGGCATCACCGGTTCGGGCAGATCGGAGTCGCCCATCAGGTAGGCGTCGACGGCGTGGGCGGCGCTGCGGCCCTCGGCGATGGCCCACACGATCAGCGATGCGCCGCGATGCGCGTCGCCGCAGACGAAGACGCCCGGTGCGTCGGTCTGCCAGTCCGATCCGCACGGCACAGCGCCACGCCGGTTGAGCTCAAGGCCGAGCCCGTCAAGCAGCGCCATGTGTTCGACGCCGTCGAAACCGATGGCAAGCAAGGCCAATTCGCACGGAATCACGAGCGAGTCTCCGACCGGGGTGATGTGCCTGCGGCCGCCGGCGTCACGCTCGACCTTCACCTCGGCGATCTCCATCGCCCGCACGTTGCCGTGCTCGTCGCCGAGGAAACGCTGCACCGCCACCTCATAACGGCGGGCACCCCCTTCCGCGTGCGCCGGTGAGGTCCGCAGCACCAGCGGCCACATCGGCCATGGTGACCGCGAATCGTCCCGGTACTCCGGTGGCTCGGGGTTGTAGTCGAGCTGCGTCACCGACTTCGCGCCCTGTCGGTGGGCGGTGCCAAGGCAGTCAGCGCCGGTATCGCCGCCCCCGACGATCACGACGTGCTTGCCCTTCGCCGAGACCGGGCTCGGCCCGTCGCCCTCGCATTCCTTGTTGGCGGGCACCAGATGCTCCATCGCCAGGTGGACGCCATTGAGGCGGCGACCCTCGACGTCATTGTCGCGGGCACGCAAGGCGCCTACCGCGAGCACGACAGCGTGGTACCGCGCACGCAGTTGTTCGACAGTGACGTCGACGCCCACTTCGCATTCGGTGACGAAACGAGTTCCCTCCGCGCGCATCTGGGCGAGCCGCTGGTTCACGGTGGCCTTCTCCAGCTTGTACTCGGGAATCCCGTATCGCATCAGCCCACCGACCCGGTCGTCACGCTCGTACACCGTGACGTGGTGGCCCGCACGGGTAAGTTGTTGCGCCGCAGCCAGTCCGGCGGGGCCCGACCCGACGATGGCAACGTGCTTACCCGTCGAGATAGCGGCAGGCTGGGGTTCGACGACGCCGTCCATCCAGGCTTGATCGGCGATGGTCTGCTCGATGCGCTTGATCGTGACGCTGCCCCCTGTGACCTCCTCGCCGATAGACAGCACACAGGCGGCCTCGCAGGGCGCGGGACACAGCCGCCCGGTGACCTCCGGGAAATTGTTGGTGGCATGCAGGCGATCGCTGGCGGCATCCCACCGTCCGCGCCGGACCAGGTCGTTCCACTCGGGGATCAGGTTGCCCAGCGGGCAGCCCGCGGTTCCGGAGTGGCAGAACGGGATTCCGCAGTCCATGCAGCGGCGGGCCTGCTGGGAGACCTCGCCGGCACGCTCGCGCGGGTTCTGAAGTTCGTAGACCTCGTGCCAGTCGCCGATCCGATCGTCGACCGGGCGTTTGGCCGCCTCGATCTTGGGGACCTTCAGGAAACCCGTTGGGTCAGCCACGGCTGGCCTCCATGATCGCGGTGTCGACATCGCGGCCCTCCCGCTTGGCCACTAACGTGGCTTCCAGAACGCGCTGGTAGTCGCGGGGCATGATCTTAGTGAATTGCGCACTGCGCCTCGGCCAGTCAGAGAGAACCGAGGTGGCCACCGTGCTGCCGGTGTACTGCGCATGCCGGGCCACCACGTCACGCAGCCACAGCAGGTCCTCGGGTTCAAGACGCTGCAGTTCGACCATCTCCGTGTTGACGCGAGCGGGGTCGAGGCCGAGCACGAAGGCGATACCGCCGGACATGCCGGCCGCGATGTTGCGGCCGGTCTTACCCAACACGACGACCCGGCCGCCCGTCATGTACTCGCAGGCGTGGTCGCCGACGCCCTCGACGACCGCGAGCGCACCGGAGTTGCGGGCGCAGAAGCGCTCTCCGACCCGGCCTCGTAAGAAGACTTCGCCCGACGTCGCGCCGTAGAGCAGGGTGTTGCCGGCGATGACATTGTCCTCGGGCAGGAACAGCACGTCGTCTTGGGGCTTGACGATCACGCGTCCTCCGGAAAGGCCCTTGCCGACATAGTCGTTGGCATCGCCGACCAGTTCCAGCGTGATACCGGGAGGAATGAATGCGCCGACGGACTGGCCCGCCGACCCCGTCAGGGTGACGTGGATGGTGCCGTCGGGCAGGCCCTGCGCGCCGTAACGCCGGGTGACTTCGCTGCCGAGCAGGGTGCCGACGGTGCGGTTGACGTTGCGCACGGGCAGTTCGAGTTTCACGCGATGCGCATCTTCGAGCGCGCCTTCGGCGAGCTGGATGAGGGTGCGGTCGAGCGCTTGATCCAGACCGTGGTCCTGGTCGCGCACCCGCCGACGCTGGGGTGCATCCGTGGGCACCGCGAAGATGGGGGTCAGGTCGAGGCCCTTGCTCTTCCAGTGGGCGACGCCGCTGTCGGTGTCGAGGAGTTCGGCGTGACCGACGGCTTCGTCGATGCTGCGGAAACCGAGTTCGGCGAGGTAGCGCCGGATGTCCTCGGCGATGAACCGAAAGTACGTCTCGACGAACTCGGGCCTGCCGTTGAACCGTGCGCGCAGTTCGGGATTCTGGGTGGCGACGCCGACCGGGCAGGTGTCGAGGTGGCAGACCCGCATCATGATGCACCCCGACACGACCAGCGGGGCGGTGGCGAAGCCGTACTCCTCCGCTCCCAGCAGGGCGGCGATCACGACGTCACGGCCGGTCTTGAGCTGGCCGTCGGTCTGGACCACGATCCGGTCGCGCAGGCCGTTGACCAACAGGGTCTGCTGCGTCTCGGCCAGCCCGAGCTCCCACGGGATCCCGGCGTGCTTGAGCGAG
>DATARY010000045.1:0-7155 GCA_036263935.1 Mycobacterium sp. | reverse complement strand
GCAACATCGAGGGTGGTCAGTATCCGAGTTGGACGCTGAAAATGCAGATCATGCCGTTCGAGCAGGCAAAGACCTACCGGTATAACCCGTTCGACCTGACCAAGGTGTGGCCACACACCGACTACCCGCTCATCGACGTCGGCACCCTCACACTGGACCGCAACGTCACCGACTACCACACCGAGATCGAGCAGGCCGCTTTCGAGCCGAACAACCAAGTGCCCGGCACCGGTCTGAGCCCCGACAAGATGCTGCTGGGTCGCGGGTTCTCCTACGCCGACGCGCACCGCGCCCGGCTCGGGGTCAACTACAAGCAGATCCCCGTCAACGCGCCCAAGGTCGCGGTGCACAGCTACTCCAAGGACGGGGTGATGCGCGTCAACAACGTCACCGACCCCGTCTATGCGCCCAACTCCTACGGCGGTCCGGTGGCCGACGCGCAACGTGCCGCCGAGGTGCACTGGCACACCGACGGCGAGATGGTCCGCGCCGCCAACACCCTGCGCGAGGACGACGATGACTACGGCCAGGCCAACATCATGGTCCGCACGGTGCTCGACGACGCGGCCCGCGATCGGCTGGTGTCCAACGTCGCCGGGCATCTCCTCAACGGAGTATCCGAGAAAGTTCTGCAGCGTGCGTTCGAGTACTGGAAGAACATCGACAAGGAGACCGGCGAGAGGATCGAAACCGCGGTACGAAGCGCATCGGCATGAAAACGATGTTGCGTAATGAACCCGAAGGGTGCGAAGCTATTGCACCCAAAGGGATCTGATTGACAATTCGCCACCGCGGCGAGACTTCTGCGCTGTTGGAGGCCGGTCAGCCGAACCGGATCCGCTGACGACTTCGTGTATTCACCGCCGGTTGATATAGCCCAGCTGGACCGGCGCGCTGAGTCTGAGCGACCGGCACGCCAGAGCTGTTCACACCGCAATGGCGTTGCATCACTGCGCCATTGCCGTGACCATGCCAGATTTCCGAGGCTGATCGAGGGCACTGAGAACGCGCTGAGATGTCCTGAGCTGACGCTGAAACGACCAGCCGTGCCTCCTGGGCGGATGCAGGGTAAACCATGTCCTTACCTACCGATGAACCGCCGATAACTGGTGGGCTTCTAGCTTCGAAGACGTAGGTAGACAACGGACTTTGGATCTGGAGGCATCGAGATGAGAGTTGGGATAATCGGAACCGGGGCGGTGGGAGCGGCCACCGGGCTGGCATTGATCGAGCGCGAGGTATGTCGGGACATCGTCCTTGTCGACTGTGACCAGGCCCGCGCGGCGGGGGTTGCACTGGATCTGCGCTACGCGGCTCCGCTAACCTCCGCAGTCGATGTGGTGGCTGGCGGCTACGAGCATCTCGCCGGCGCGGCGCTGGTGATCATCACGGCCGGTGTCAACGAGCGCGCCGGTGGCGCAGTCGACCGTTCCGACCCTCAGGGACGTTTGCGCTTGGCCGTCGCCAACGCCCGCATCTACGCTGAGATCGTTCCCCGGGTGGTGGAGGCGGCGCCGGAGGCTGTGTTGATGGTGGTTACCGACCCGCCAGATCCGTTGGCGGACATCACCCGTGGCCTGGCCGGACATTCCCGGGTGTTTTCCACCGGCACCTTGCTGGACAGTCTGCGATTCCGCGTCCACTTGGCAGGACGGCTGCGTGTTCAAACGGACGATGTGCAAGCAATGGTCGTCGGGGAGCACGGAACATCTCAGGTCTTGTTGTGGTCCGCCGCGACGGTCGCCGGCCAACCCGTCCTCGATCTGCTTGGCGCCCAACACCCGCGACCGCACGAGGTTCGCCAAGAGATCGAGCACGATGTGCGCTACGCCAACATCGCCATCATCGAGGGCACTGGCGCGAGCCGCTACGGTATAGCGGCGGTGGTCGCGCGGCTGTCGGCTGCAGTGTTGCGCGACGAGCGGGTGCTGCTGCCGGTCGGGGTTTATCACACCAAGTACGGCACCACGCTGTCACTTCCGGCCGTGGTCGGTGCCAACGGGGTCGATCATGTTCTCGAGCCGCGTATGACCGTCGACGAACGAGACTGCCTGGACCACAGTGCCGCGATTCTGCGTGCCGCCACGCGGGACTGCGACGATGCGCTCGACACTCTCATGGCGGTCCGTCGCTCGTGACCCGCCTGATCGCCCGCGAGCAGGCGGACGCGTGGTGGCCGATTGCGCTTGCGGCCGCGCTGACATTCGGCACCGGCGCGATCGACGTCAGCACCTTGACCCGCCACGGTGGAGTATTCGCCAGCGTCATTACGGGAAACCTTGTGCTGACGGGTTTCGGCCTTGCGAATGGCGACGCCACATTGGTCGCGCACGCCGCAACGGCCGTCGGCGGGTTCATCGTCGGAGTCGCCATAGGCACCGGTGTAACCGGCGCCCGCGACCCCGAAGGGCCGCGCTGGCCGAGGCGGGTGACGGTCGTGTTAGGTCTTGAGTTTGTGGTGCTTTCGGTTTTCACCCTCGGCTGGGAAGCAACGGGTGCCGCACCGACAGGCTCGGCACAATTGGGGTTGCTCGCCACTGCGGCGATCGGCATGGGCCTGCAGAGCGCCGCCGCGCGAGGGCTCGGCGTGACCGTGGCGACCACATACCTCACCGGGACACTGACCGGTGTAATCGCCGGGCTCACGCGGTCTCCTCGCTCTCGCACAGACGGTGCCGGGGTCGCCGCCCTGATAGCCGCCGTGGGCGGTGCCATTTGCGGAGGCTTGGTGGTGTCCACCGTCCCCGCGGCGGCGCCGCTGCTCATCATGACTCCACTGACCGTGGTCCTCGCCACCGCTGTCCACCGGCATCACGGCGTGGCACGCGGCTCCGCAAGGAGACCGCCCAGCGCAGACCAGCAACGGAATGGGCCTCAGCGCATCCTCGTGGGTAGCGGGGAGGGGTGCTGACCGTCGATAAACTTGCCACCATGGTCCAGCTGCTGGTGGTCGAGGACGATGAGACCATCGGCAAGCTGCTCGCCGACGGCCTGCTGGCCCACGGTCACCAGGTCACGTGGGTCCGTACCGGGAGCGGCGCGCTGCGGGAGGCGAGCACTCACGACTTCGAACTGGTGATTCTGGACCTGGGTCTGCCAGATCTCGACGGGGTACATGTGTGCCGGCAGCTGCGTACCACGTTGCCCACCGCGGTCCTGGTGATCCTTACCGCTCGAGAGGCTGAGATCGATGTCGTCGTCGGCCTTGACGCTGGCGCCGACGACTACCTCACGAAACCGTTTCGTTTTGCCGAATTACTCGCCCGCATCCGCGCCCATTTGCGTCGAGGCCCCATCCCGGCCGCTGGAGCCGGGGCCCGCTCCGTCGGAGCGCTGGTCGTCGACGCTGGCGCGCGAATCGCCACCTACCACGGGCATCGTCTGGAGTTACGAAGCCGCGAGTTCGACCTGCTTGCCCGCTTGGCGGCCGACGCCGACACCGCGGTGAGCCGTGACACGTTGATGGCGGACGTATGGGACGAACACTGGTTCGGGTCAACAAAGACCCTTGATGTACACATCGGCATCTTGCGGCGCAAGTTGGCCGAGGCCGCCGCCCGCTACTCTGCGACGCCGGAAACGACGCCGACGATCACCACACTGCGCGGCTACGGGTATCGCCTCGATTCTCCCGCTCGATCGGACGCTACCGGTCGTGCGTAAACGGATCGTGGCGTTGGCTGTGGTTTCCGCGACGCTTGCCACCAGCTTGTTCGGAATCCCGCTCGCGATAGCGATCGCGCTCTACTTTTTGGCCGATGAGGCCACTGAACTCGATCACACCGCCGATATCGCCGCCCTTGACGTTGCCGCAGACCTGGTGAACGCCCGTCGTCCCGGCAACCTGCTCACCGCTGCGCCTGACACAAGTGTCGCGCTGTACGACTCTGGTGGTCGGCTCGTCGGCGGACAGGGACCCAGCAGAGCCGATCCCGTTGTCCGGCAAGCGATTGCGGATAACACCATCCAGCACCACCGATCGGCACTCGGCACGATCATCGCGGCGGTGCCGATCCCCGATCAGGCCGGCGGAAATTATGCGGTCCGCGCCAGCGCTCCCGCCAGCGAGGTATACGCGAAAATCGGCCTCACGTGGCTGGGCATGTTTGGTCTCGAAGTAGTGATTCTCGCTCTTACTTGGCGACTCGCGCGATGGCAGGCCGGCCGGCTTGCCCAACCTGTCGAAACGCTCGCCGCGTCCGCGTCCCGGTTGGGCGACGGCGACTTCACTGTCCGCGCCGAAGCCAGCGGTATTCCTGAAATCGACACCGCCGCAACAGCTCTCAACCATGCGGCTGAGCGCATCGGCGACCTCGTCGACCGTGAGCGGGCGGTCACCGCCCACGCATCACATCAGCTGCGCACGCCGCTGGCCGGGTTGCGGCTGTGCCTGGAAAACGCACTGCAGACTCCCGGAGCGGACTTCCGGACGGCTACACACGAAGCAGTAGCCGCCGCAGATCGCTTGGAGCGCACCATTGATGACCTAGTAATGCTCGCCAGAGATCACGACCGGCGGACTGAGCCGCCCGACATCCCGGCGCTGCTCAATGAGACCGAAGCGCTGTGGGATGCCCTGCTTGTTCCTGGTGGGCGGTCGCTGCGAATCGTCACCGACCCCGACCTTCGCCCGCCTCGGGCCTCAACCGCCGCAATTCGCCAAATTCTAGCGGTGCTCATCGAAAACGCCGCGCGGCACGGAAGGGGACAAGTCACCATCCACGCCCGCGAAGCCATGAGCAGCGTTGCAATAGACGTCAGCGATGAAGGCACCGAATCCAACACCGACGACGGAGTTTTCCACCGATCCTCAGCCGACGGGCACGGGATCGGCCTGAGCCTTGCCCGCAGCCTTGCCGAAGCCGAAGGTGGACGACTGTTGCTCACCGGCCGTAAACCCACCACTTTCACGTTGTTTCTAGCGGAAGACCACGAAGAGCGATGAACCGCCCGCACGCCGGCTCTAGAGCTATTTCGATGGCGGCGAGACCTCGATAGGGATCGTAACGAGCAGTGATGTCCCACGTCCGATAGGACTCGAGATCTTCATTTGACCGCCGTGGGCCTCGACGCGGTCGATGAGGCCCGTGAGTCCGGATCCTTTGCGTGAGTCGGCTCCGCCGATCCCGTCGTCTCGAATCAAGAGACGAAGGTTCGTGCCCTCGGTATCCACGCGCACGTCTACCTTGGAAGCTCGTGCGTGTTTGGCGGTGTTGGTGAGTGCTTCTGCGACGACGTAGTAGGCGGCCACCTTGGCTGGCTCTGGCACCTGTCGGTCGAAGTCAAGGTCGAGCTCGACCGGTACCGCTGAGCGGCGGGCCAGCGTCTTGAGCGCCGGGCCCAGTCCCTGTGACAGGATCGCCGGATGGATTCCCCGCGCGATCTCGCGCAGGTCCTGCAGGGTGTCGGCCAAACCCGTCACGACGTGAGAAATCTGCTCTTTGAGCGGGCGCAGTTCGGGCGGCACCGACGCCTCCGCGGTGCGCAGTTCAAGCGCGAGGGATACCAGCCGCTGTTGGGCGCCATCGTGCAGATCGCGTTGAAGGTGGCGGCGGGCGTCATCGGCGGCTGCGACGATCCTGGCCCGAGACGCGGTGAGTTGTGAGCGCGTCTCGGCGTTGGCGATCGCGGTCGCGACGAGGTCCGCGAAGTCCCCGACGCGCGCCTCGGTGTCGGGGGGCAGAAGTTCGGGTCTCGTTGAGCCGACGATCGCCGCGCCCCATAGCCGGCTGCCAACGATGATCGGCGCTCCCACCGCAGAACGGACGCCCAGCCTACGGATATACGCGGCGGCGGGACCGGGAGCATTGCCGTGGCTGTCCATCCGGGCGGCGCGGCCGGTCCGGAACACCCTCGCCGCGATGGTCTCGCCTTCGATCGACAAGCGCTCACTGACCCGCATTTTCAGCCCGGGCTTCTGGCCCGCGAGCAGAATGGCCGTGCCGTCGGGCTCGTAGCGCAGCAGAGCCGAGTGCTGCACATCCAGGCACCGGGCCAACTCCCCTGCCACCGCCGAGAACACCTCAGAGGGATCGACCCCCCGTGCGACCAGTGTCGCCACCCGCCGCAAAGAGGCCTGCAGCTCGGCCAGCACGCCCAGCGCGTCGTGGCCCGTCTCGCTTACCCGCTCGGGTGCCTGATCAGTCCCGAGCGGGTGAGCCGTCGCACTCGCGGCGACATACACGTGGAAGACGGCATTTCCCCTGCCGCCGCGGATCGCGGCCCGCTCGACGGCGGTGATCTTGACGGCGTTTCCACTGGGCAGGCGAGCCAGCGTGGTTTCGGCCACGGTGGAGGGCAGCAGATCCGACGCGTGTTCCAGCAGCGCCATCTGGTCGTCGGCGTCCAGTGTCTGGCGCAGGTGGCGGTTCATCAACACCACGTCGCCCCCGATCGCCAGCACACCCAGCGGGAACCGTCGAGCCTGCTCCAGATAGGCATCCAGGAGAGCGATCTCGCTCTCATGGGCCTGCGCCCTCAAGCGGTCCTCGATCTGGCTACCCGCAGTCTTGGCCAACGCGAACAGCAACGGATCAGACTTGCCGGCCCAGCAAGTGAGATCGACGACGCCAACGAGCTTGCGTGTTACCGGATCGCGAATCGGTGACCCCGCGCATGCGAGCTGGCCCAGCGTCCCGACATAGTGCTCGCCGCCGCGGATGAACGTGGGCTGTCCGGTCTCCAGCGCGGTGCCGATTCCGTTGGTGCCGGCGAACTCCTCGGCATAACTGTAGCCGGGCGCCAGCCGCACCGCGTCTAACGCGTTCATGATGGTCACATCCGGCGCCACCCGGTGCAGCACCAGACCATCGGCCGAGGTAAGGATGACGCTCACCGCCTGAGCCGTCAGGTCGTCGGAGATCCGATCTAGCACGGGCAAGGCCGCGGTAGTTAGCGGTGAGTCGGCAGTCGGGTCCCGGACAAATGGCAGGTCGAAGCGGTCCGGGGGGACGCCCAAGGCCCGCGACCGACGCCACGAGTCCAGGACGTCGGGCCGCGGGGTGTCCTCGTCGAGCCGCCCCGCGGACAGGAACCGCTCCCGCGCGCGGCGCACGCCGGCCAAGGCGTTGGCCGCCGAACTCATCGCTCCATCAACCCCAAACCCGACCGGCCGGTCTCTGCGCCGGCTGATCCTCTAAGCCTGTCCGCGCCGGC
>DATARY010000023.1:0-12406 GCA_036263935.1 Mycobacterium sp. | reverse complement strand
CACTTGGAGATCAGCCAGTACCCGCCGGCGGCGATGAGCAGGCCGACGAATGCCACCGGGCGGTCGCCGACCTTCGTGGCGATCCAGCCGCCGAGCAGGGCCCCGATCGGCAGCGCGATCAGAAACCGCAGCAGCAGGCCCGCGGCCTGGTTCTTGTCGAGACCGAGCGGACCCTGGCCGAACAGCTCGACATTGACCAGCGTCACCATCAATGCGGCCCCTGCGCACAGCGATGCGCCCAGTGCCGCCAGGAACGGCCGGAAATGCACTCCGGCGGGCTCGATCAGCCGGGTGCGGGCGTACCGCTCCCAGACGAAGAACGCCACGGCAACGACCGCAGCACCGATAATCAGCGGCAGGCCGTTGCTCGGCAGCACGTGCTTGCCGTCCGGTGCCGGGTTGTACAGGCCCCAGGTGGCCAGACCTAGCGCGATGGCCAGCAGCACACCGCCGACGACGTCGACCTTCTCCGGCGTCTCTGCCTTCTGTCGCGACGGCAGGCTGAAGTGGATCATCACCATCGCGATCGCGGCAAGCGGGACATTGATCCAGAACACGTCGCGCCAGGTGTGGAGCAGCCAGACCACCGCGATGCCATACAACGGGCCGAGGACGCTGCCCAGCTCCTGTGCCGCACCGATACCACCGAGCACCGCGGCCCGGTTCCGGGTCGACCACAGGTCCGCGGCCAACGCCAGTGTCACGGGCAGCAGTGCGCCGCTGGCGGTGCCCTGGATGGTGCGACCGATGACCAGGGGCAACAAGTCGTTGGACAGTGCTGTGACGACGGAGCCGATCGCGAACGTGGCGAGGCTGACCTGCAGCACCAGCTTGCGGCCGAATCGGTCCGACGCCCTGCCCAGCAGCGGCATCGCCGCGATGTACCCCAGCAGATAGCAGGTGACAATCGGGGTGATCCGTTGGATCTGGTTAATCGCGATGCCGACGTCGCGCACGATGTCGGTCATGATGGTGACCACGACATAGGTGTCGAGGGCACCGAGCAGCACCGCGAGGCTGCCGGCGGTGATGGCGACGCGACGGCTGGAGGTCGCCGGCCCAGCAGCTCCTCGCGAAGCGCGCATTACACGGCGGGTTTGTTGACGGTCACCGGCTTGCCCCAGTCGGACAACGTCATCGTCATGCTGTTGCCGGGGCTCGGCTCCATCTTGATCTGCACCAGGTCGTGGTTGCCGTCTTCGCGAACCCACGCGGTGCCGGGAACGGGCCCGGTGGCCTTGATCTGCGGGGCGATCTTGTTGACCGCGTCGGCGCTGACGTTGCCGGTGATTCGATCGGTCTTGATGCCGTTGATGGTCTCGCTGCCGTCGTTCTTGGGATCGGAGAAATTGGACAGCACGTTGGCCAGGCCGGTATCGGGGTTCAGAATCGCCGAGGCGTCGTAGATGTCTGCGGCCGGGCCGAAGTTCTGGAAGCTGCCCGCGGTGATCGCGCCATACAGATCGCCGTCGGCGACGACGAAGTCGACCCCCTGCAGCTTCTGGCCGAGAAAAATGATGTCGGCCTTGCCCTGGGCGGCGACCGCGGGCGCGTTGGTCAGGTCGCCCTCCAGCGATGCGATCGGAAAGTCCTTGATCTCGCCCTGCACCACCAGCTTCAGGTGCACACTCGTTTGACCCTTGGTGGTCGCGGCGGATTCCTTCAGCAGCGTCGCTGCATCGGGGGGCGGTGCGCTCGACTTGTCGGATGACTTCGAGCAGCCGGCGACGATGAGTGCGGCGGCGAGGAGAAGAGTGAAGAGGGTGCGGAGAGCTAGGCGGGGGCGCTTCTGCATGAGTGCATCGTAGAGGGTGCGCCGATGTGGACGCGTCGGCTGGGGCACGGGTGGAAGTGGAATCGTGGCGGCTGAACTGGACTTTCGGCATCTGCCCGTCGACGACGGCGACGGTGCCGAACTGATGGGCACTTAGCGCCGAAATCCACTTTCTGCAGACGTTCACTCGCATTTTCTGTGCAGAACGTGGATTTCGCGGCGGCGTCGCTGTCGGTTCGGTCGCGGGACGCCTTAGTCTTGCGGCGTGTTCACCGGAATCGTCGAAGAGCTGGGCGAGGTCGTCGGCAAGGAGGATCTCGGTGATTTCGCCCGGTTGCAGATCCGCGGTCCCGTCGTCACCGAGGACGCCGGGCATGGCGACTCCATCGCAGTGAACGGCGTCTGTCTGACCGTTGTCGAGGTGTCGCCGGACGGCGCGTTCACCGCGGATGTGATGGGGGAGACCCTGAACCGCTCGAGTCTGCGCGCTGTCCGGGTGGGAAGTCGGGTCAACCTGGAGCGCGCCGCCGCGGTCAACAGCCGGCTGGGCGGCCACATTGTGCAGGGCCATGTCGACGGCACGGGACATGTGATTGCGCGCACACCGTCAGACCGCTGGGAAGTGGTGCGGATCGCGCTGCCCACAGCCCTATCCCGGTACGTCGTGGACAAGGGCTCGATCACCGTTGACGGGGTGTCCCTGACGGTCTCCGGCCTAGGTCACGACTGGTTTGAGGTGTCGCTGATCCCGACCACCCTCGAGCTCACCACCATAGGCAAGGCCGAGGTCGGAACCCACGTCAATCTCGAGGTCGACATCATCGCGAAATACGTCGAACGGCTGATGAGCCAGACCGCCGAGTGAGAGCGGCAATAATCCCTGCGCGCCGGTGGTTCATACTGGGGTGATGACGAGGCTGGACTCAGTCGAGCGAGCGGTCGCCGACATCGCCGCCGGCAAGGCAGTCGTCGTCATCGACGATGAGGACCGCGAGAACGAGGGCGACCTGATTTTCGCGGCTGAGAAGGCCACTCCGGAACTCGTCGCGTTCATGGTCCGCTACACCTCGGGCTACCTGTGCGTCCCGCTGGACGGGGCCATCTGCGACCGGCTCGGACTGCTCCCGATGTATGCGGTGAACCAGGACAAGCACGGCACCGCCTACACGGTCACCGTCGACGCGAAACACGGTGTGGGAACTGGCATCTCGGCGTCTGATCGGTCGACCACGATGCGCCTGCTGGCCGACCCGTCAAGCAGCGCAGACGATTTCACCAAACCCGGCCACGTCGTTCCGCTTCGCGCCAAGGACGGCGGCGTGTTGCGCCGCCCCGGGCACACCGAGGCGGCCGTCGACCTGGCCCGGTTGGCCGGTCTGCAGCCCGCAGGGGCGATCTGCGAGATCGTCAGCCAGAAGGACGAGGGCGCGATGGCCCAGACCGATGAGCTGCGGGTTTTCGCCGATGAGCACGATCTGGCGCTGATCTCGATCGCGGACCTGATCGAATGGCGCCGCAAGCACGAAAAGCACATCGAACGGATCGCCGAGGCCCGCATCCCGACGCGGCACGGAGAGTTCCGCGCGGTTGGCTACACGAGCATCTACGACGACGTCGAGCACGTAGCGCTGGTCCGCGGCGACATCGCCGGGCCGCAGGGCGACGGGCACGACGTGCTGGTCCGGGTGCACTCCGAATGCCTCACCGGCGACGTGTTCGGGTCCCGGCGCTGCGACTGCGGACCCCAACTGGACGCGGCTATGGCGATGGTCGCCCGGGAAGGCCGCGGCGTGGTGCTTTACATGCGCGGCCACGAGGGCCGTGGCATCGGCCTGATGCACAAGCTGCAGGCCTATCAGCTGCAGGACGCCGGCGACGACACGGTCGACGCCAACCTGAAACTGGGCCTGCCCGCGGACGCCCGCGATTACGGCATCGGCGCCCAGATCCTGGTCGATCTCGGCGTGCGGTCGATGCGGCTGCTGACCAACAACCCCGCCAAGCGGGTCGGCCTGGACGGCTACGGCCTGCACATCATCGAGCGCGTGCCGCTGCCGGTGCGGGCCAACGCGGAGAACATCCGGTACCTGATGACCAAGCGTGACCGGATGGGCCATGACCTCGTCGGCCTGGACGAATACAACGAGGCGGTGCCCGGCGAATTCGGCGGAGCCCTATGAGCCCTGCGGCCGGTGTTCCTGACCTGCCACAGCTGGACGCGTCGGGATTGACGCTGGCCATCGTCGCCAGCACCTGGCACGAGACGATCTGCGACGCATTGCTCGACGGGGCCCGCAAGGTGGCGGCCGATGCCGGCATCGACAACCCGACCGTGGTGCGGGTGCTGGGCGCGATCGAAATCCCGGTGGTGGCGCAGGCATTGGCCGTCACCCACGACGCTGTGGTGGCATTGGGTGTGGTGATCCGCGGCCAGACACCGCACTTCGATTATGTGTGCGATGCGGTGACACAGGGCCTGACGCGGGTATCGCTGGACACGTCCACTCCGGTGGCCAACGGTGTGCTTACCACCAACACCGCGGAGCAGGCGCTCGACCGGGCCGGGCTACCGGACTCGGCCGAGGACAAGGGCGCTCAGGCCGCCGCGGCGGCGTTATCGACCGCGCTCACGCTGCGGGATCTGCGCGCACGGTCATGACCGACGAGTGGGACGTCGAGATAAAGCCCCATCTGACACCGTATTTCGCGTACGGTGCCGCCGCTTTGATCGTGGTGGTCGGCGTGGTCCTCGGCGTGCTGCTGAAGATCGCGTCGACCGGCGTGGTGTTCCAGACCGCTGATCAGGTCGCGATCGCCCTGCTCGGTGTCGTCATCGCCGGTGCGGTGCTGCTGTTCGCCCGGCCGCGGCTGCGTGTTGGGCCGTCTGGTGTCGCGGTGCGAAACCTCCTCGGGTACCAGCTGATTCCGTGGTCGAATGTCGTCGACGTGTCGTTCCCGCGTGGTGCGCGCTGGGCGCGGGTGGATTTACCCGACGACGAGTACATCCCGGTGATGGCGATTCAGGCCGTCGACGGGGACCGCGCCGTCGACGCGATGGATACTGTGCGCCGTCTACTGGCGCGCTATCGGCCCGACATCAGCTCACGCTGAGCGTCATCGCGACCTCATTGCGCGGCCCGATGGCTTCGGCTATCACGACCGTGAATCCGAGGCTTTCGTAGACGCCGCGAGCCACCGCGTTGTCGGCGGCCACCCGCAGGTTGACGATGCGTGCCCGCCGGTCGCGGGCCCAGCCGACGGCCGCGACGACCAGCGGCCGCGCCAGGCCGCGGCCGCGGGCGGAGGGATCCAGCCACAACGAATACAGGTAAACGGTCTCGGCGTTCTCCTGTTGCGCGCCGATCAGCCCGACCGGACGGTTGCCGATCAGCGCCGCGAACTGGGCGTGATCCCGCAACCGGCGGCGCCATTGCGCAGCGGTGAACGAGGCCTCCTGGCGGTATTGCGGATCGTCGGCGCCCAGCGAGTCGGTCAACGCCCGAAGGCGCACACCGGCGAACACCTGCCAGTCCGACTCGGTGAGCCGGGCGACGCGGGCACTCACCGGGTGTCGCCCATGACCAGTCCCTCGCGGCGCGGGTCTGCGCCGCCCGACCAGCCTGGGCCGTCATGCATGATCGCGGACAGGCCGCTTGACTGGTCGGCAAGGTCGACCTGATGTCCGAGTTTGCGCAGTCCCTGAACGAGTGGATCGTGATCGCCCGCCAAACCAGGCGGGCCGGACGTGTCAATGATGGGATGCTCACCGCCGACGTTGGTCTGTGCCGAATTCGCGGCGCCGAAGTCGACCATGGACACCGCCTGCTGCGGATCGAGGCCCCAATCAAGCATCCCCACGAGCGTTTTCACCACGAACTGAATGATCACCGCACCACCGGGTGAGCCCGCGACCGCGTAGAGGGGGCCATGACCCGATCCGGATCGCTCGAAGACCAGCGTCGGGGACATCGTGCTGCGCGGCCGCTTTCCCGGCTCGACCCTGTTGGGCAGCGGCGCACCGTCCGGGCCGATAGGTTGGGCGGAGAAGTCGGTCAACTGGTTGTTCAGGATGAACCCGTCGGCCATGTGGAACGAACCGAACGCCGATTCCACCGTGGTGGTCATCGAGGCGGCGTTGCCCTGGGCGTCGATGATGCTGATATGGCTGGTGCCGTGTTCGGGGACCCCCACCGGGGGTGTTGTCGGCGGCCCGAACTCGCCCGGTTTCGCGGTGCCCATGGTGTGCTGCTGGGAAATCAGTGCGGCGCGGCCGGCGAGGTAGCCGCTGCCCAGCAGCGTTTCGGGTGAACCGCCCGGCAGCGCCACGAAATCGGTGTCGGCGACGTACTTGTCGCGGTCGGCGTAGGCCAGTCGCTCGGCTTCGGAAACCAGGTGCACGCCCATCACGTCGGGGCGCCCGCCGTTCAGGTCGATGTCGGTGGGTTTGTAGTTGCCCATCGGGAAGTGCTCGAGCATCCCGAGGGTCGCGGCCACCGCGATGCCGCCGGATGACGGCGGCGGCATGCCACAGATCTGCTTGCCGCGGTAGGCAGTACACAACGGCTCGCGCTTCTTGGCGGTATAACCGGATAGGTCCCGGACGGTCATCAGGCTCGGTGTCCGGCCGCCGGAGGTATCCGCAGCCGCTGCCACGATCTCGCGGGCGATGTCGCCGGTGTAGAACGACTGCGGGTCAGATGCGATGACCCCCAACGTCTTCGCGTACGCGGGGTTGGTGAGCTTGGTATCGGCGGTCCGTGGGCTGCCGTCGGAGTTGAGGAAGTAGCCGGAGGCGTTCGGGTCGACGCGCAGCTGGGGGGCGGCGTCGGCGATGGCGGCGGCCAGCCGCGGGCTGATGTCGAAGCCGCCGTCAGCCAGCGCGACCGCGGGGTTGAAAAGGTCGCGCCACGCGGTCTTGCCATGCTCGGTGTGGACATCCTGCAGCAGCCGCAGGATGCCGGGCACGCCGATCGAGCGGCCCGATGCGCGGGCGTCGGGCTTGGGCTCGGTCCGGTCGGTATCGGAGATCCACCGCAGGTAGTTCTCGGTGGCCGCGGCAGGGGCCGTCTCGCGGCCGTCGAAGGCCTGCACGGAGCCGGCCGCGGCGTCGTAGTACAGCAGGAACCCGCCGCCGCCGATACCGGAGGACTGCGGCTCTACCAGGCCGAGCATCGCCTGCGCGGTGACGAGCGCGTCGGCGGCGGTTCCGCCGTCGCGCAGCACCCGACAGGCCGCCTGGGTGGCCAGCGGGTTGGCGGTCACCACCGCGTACCGGGCGGTGCGCACGGCCGTCATGTCCTTGCGGTAGCCGGTGGCGACCTCGGGATTAGTGGAGATGTTCCGGGAAGTTGCTGGCGCGGCGGACGCGGAGGTCTTGGGCGCCGGGGTGCCGTTCTCGACGATCGCGCAGGGGCCGGCCGCTGCGGGTGGCGGGTTTTCCTGGGCGGCACAACCTGCCAGGACCAAGATCACACCGGTTAGCGGCGCCAGGATCCGCATCACTCGACGGTAGTTCATCGGCGTCGTCGCACGGCAGCAGTAACCTGGAATCCGTGCCCGATCCAGCGACGTACCGGCCTGCCCCTGGGTCGATTCCCGTCGAGCCGGGCGTTTACCGATTTCGGGATCCGCGGGGCCGGGTCATCTATGTGGGCAAGGCCAAGAGCCTGCGCAGCCGACTGACGTCCTACTTCGCGGACGTCTCGGGCCTGGCGCCGCGCACCCGGCAGATGGTGATGACGGCGGGCAGCGTCGAGTGGACGGTGGTGAACACCGAAGTCGAGGCACTGCAGCTGGAATACAACTGGATCAAAGAGTTCGACCCGCGGTTCAACATTCGCTACCGCGACGACAAGTCGTATCCGGTGCTGGCCGTGACGCTCAACGAGGAGTACCCGCGGCTGATGGTGTACCGCGGGGCTCGGCGCAAGGGAGTCCGCTACTTCGGGCCGTACTCGCACGCCTGGGCCATCCGCGAGACGCTCGATCTGCTGACCCGGGTGTTCCCGGCGCGGACCTGTTCCGCGGGAGTGTTCAAGCGGCACAGGCAGATCGGGCGCCCGTGCCTTCTGGGCTACATCGACAAGTGCTCGGCGCCCTGCGTTGAACGGGTCAGCGCCGAGGAGCATCGGCGGATCGTGCTCGACTTCTGCGACTTCCTTGCGGGCAAGACGGACCGGCTGGCCCGCGACATGGAACAGCAGATGAACGAGGCGGCCGAACAACTCGACTTCGAGCGGGCGGCCCGGTTGCGTGACAACATCTCCGCGCTGAAGCGGGCGCTGGAAAAGCAGGCGGTGGTGTTCGGCGACGGCACCGACGCCGACGTGGTGGCGTTCGCCGACGACGAGCTGGAAGCCGCGGTCCAAGTGTTCCACGTCCGTGGCGGGCGGGTTCGAGGCCAGCGCGGCTGGATCGTCGAAAAGTCGGGCGAGCCAGGCGAATCCGGCCAGGAGCAACTCGTCGAACAGTTCCTGACGCAGTTCTACGGCGACCAGGCCGAGCTGGACGGCGCGGCTGACGAATCGACCAACCCGGTGCCGCGACAGGTGCTGGTTCCGTGTCTGCCGGACAACTCAGACGAGTTGGCGACGTGGCTGTCGCAGCTGCGGGGCTCGCGGGTGTCGCTGCGGGTGCCACTTCGCGGAGACAAGCGCGCGCTGGCTGAAACCGTGCAACGCAACGCACGAGATGCGCTGGCCCAACACAAGCTCAAGCGGGCAGGCGATTTCACCGCGAGATCGGCTGCACTGCAAAGCATCCAGGATGCGCTGGGTCTCGCCGACGCGCCGTTGCGGATCGAGTGTGTCGACATCAGCCACGTGCAGGGCACCGACGTCGTCGCGTCGTTGGTGGTCTTCGAGGACGGACTGCCGCGCAAGTCGGACTACCGGCACTACGCGATCAGGGACGCCGCGGGCCAAGGTCGGTCCGACGATGTGGCGTCCATCGCGGAGGTGACGCGGCGAAGGTTCTACCGACACCTGCACGACACGAAGCACCCCACCGAGCTTGCCCCGGAAGGGAAATCGCGAAAATTCGCATACCCGCCGAATCTGTTCGTGGTGGACGGCGGCGCGCCGCAGGTCAATGCCGCCTCGGCGGTGCTCGACGAACTGGGGATCACCGACATCGCGGTGATCGGGTTGGCCAAGAGGCTGGAGGAGGTGTGGGTACCGGCTGAGCCCGATCCCCTGATCATGCCGCGCAACAGCGAAGGCCTCTACCTGTTGCAGCGGGTGCGTGATGAAGCGCACAGGTTCGCGATCACGTACCACCGCAGCAAGCGGTCCAAGCGGATGACCGCGTCGGCGCTGGACTCGGTGCGCGGGCTGGGCGAGCACCGGCGTAAGGCACTGGTCACGCACTTCGGGTCGCTGGCCCGGCTGAAGCAGGCCAGCGTCGAGGAGATCACCGCGGTACCGGGCATCGGCGTCACCACGGCCAGGGCGGTGCTCGAGGCGCTTGGCGTCCCGCCAGATTCCGGCGCGCCCGGCCCGGTTATCGGCAATGATCAGGCCAGGGCATCGGGATGACAGATCAGGGCATGCACGAGGAACTGCGCGACAGCGATGGAGCCAACGCCGAATCGGGCATCGATGTCGTCCTTGTCACCGGGTTGTCGGGCGCGGGGCGCGGCACCGCGGCGAAGGTGCTGGAGGATCTCGGCTGGTATGTGGCCGATAATCTGCCGCCGGAGCTCATCGCGCGGATGGTCGAGCTCGGCCTGGCGGCGGGTTCGCGCATCACTCAGCTCGCCGTGGTGATGGACGTCCGATCGCGTGGTTTCACCGGCGATCTGGACTGGGTGCGCAACGATCTGGCGACTCGCAACATCTCGCCGCGAGTGCTGTTCCTCGAAGCCTCCGATGACATCCTGGTGCGCCGGTACGAGCAGAACCGACGCAGCCATCCATTGCAGGGCGATCAGACTCTGGCCGAAGGCATCGCCGCCGAGCGGACGATCCTGGCGCCGCTGCGGGCCGTGGCGGACCTGGTGATCGACACGTCAACACTGTCTGTGCCGGCGCTGCGCGAGAGCATTGAGCGGGCCTTCGGCGGTGAGACCGTCGCGCACACCAGTGTCACGGTGGAGTCTTTCGGGTACAAGTACGGGTTGCCGATGGATGCCGACACCGTGATGGACGTGCGGTTCCTGCCGAATCCGCACTGGGTGGACGAGCTTCGCCCGCATACGGGGCAGCACCCTGCGGTCCGCGATTACGTGCTTGGTCAGCCGGGCGCCGCGGAGTTCCTGGATACCTACCATCAGCTGCTGGACGTCGTCATCGATGGCTACCGGCGAGAGGGAAAGCGCTACATGACTGTTGCCATCGGCTGCACCGGCGGCAAGCATCGCAGTGTTGCGATGGCCGAGGCGTTAGCGGCACGTCTGCAGGTCGGCGACGAGCTCACGGTGCGGGTACTGCACCGGGATTTAGGCCGCGAATGAGCGCCCGGATCGTCGCGTTCGGAGGCGGGCATGGCCTGTACGCCACGCTGTCGGCCGCCCGTCGGCTCACCCCCCACGTCACGGCGGTGGTCACCGTGGCCGACGACGGCGGATCATCGGGTCGGCTGCGCAGCGAACTGGACGTGGTGCCACCGGGCGATCTGCGAATGGCGTTGGCCGCGTTGGCATCCGATAGTCCGCAGGGCCGGCTGTGGGCAACGATCATCCAGCATCGGTTCGGCGGCAGCGGGGCGCTCGCGGGCCACCCCATCGGCAACCTGATTCTCGCCGGCCTCAACGAAGTGCTCGCCGATCCGGTGGCGGCGCTCGACGAGTTGGGTCGCATCCTCGGGGTCAACGGCCGCGTGTTGCCGATGTGCCCGATGGGGCTGGGCATCGAGGCCGATGTGTCGGGTCTGGACTCGGATCCGCGGATGAGCCGGGTGATCCGCGGCCAGGTGGCGATCGCGACCACGGTCGGCAAGGTGCGACGGGTGCGGCTGTTGCCGGGCGATCCACCGGCCACCCGGCAGGCGGTCGACGCCGTCATGGCGGCGGATCTGGTGGTGCTGGGCCCGGGGTCGTGGTTCACCAGCGTCATCCCGCATGTCCTTGTCCCGCAGTTGGCGGCGGCCTTGCAGGCCACGACGGCCCGCCGGGCGCTGGTGCTGAACCTGGTGGCCGAGCCGGGGGAGACGGCGGAATTTTCGGCCGAACGGCATATCCATGTTCTGGCCCAGCATGCGCCGGGGTTCACCGTGCACGACATCATCGTCGACGCCAGCCGGGTGCCCAGCGAGCGTGAGCGGGCGCAGCTGTGCCGCGCCGCGAACCTCCTCGAAGCCCGAGTGGAGTTTGCTGACGTGTCCAGACCTGGTACACCTTTACATGACCCGGCGAGGTTGGCCGCGGCTCTTGAAGGCGTGCGCGTGCGTGGAACGGCGGCCCCGACGCCGACCGTGCCCACACCGACAGTGAACGGACCGAGAGGTGACGACCCGTGGCGATGACGGCCGAGGTCAAGGACGAGCTGAGCCGATTGGTGGTCAATTCGGTGAGTGCTCGCCGCGCCGAGGTGGCGTCGCTGCTGCGCTTCGCCGGCGGGCTCCACATCGTGTCCGGACGCGTCGTCGTTGAGGCCGAGGTCGACCTGGGGATCATCGCCAGGCGGCTGCGCAAGGACATCTACGATCTCTACGGCTATAACGCCGTCGTGCATGTGCTGTCGGCGAGCGGCATTCGCAAGAGCACCCGCTACGTGGTGCGGGTGGCCAAGGACGGTGAGGCGCTCGCCCGTCAGACCGGACTGCTCGACCTGCGCGGCCGGCCGGTGCGCGGCCTCCCCGCACAGGTGGTGGGCGGAAGCGTGGCCGATGCGGAAGCGGCTTGGCGCGGAGCGTTTTTGGCGCATGGATCGCTGACTGAGCCCGGCCGGTCGTCGTCGCTCGAAGTGAGCTGCCCGGGGCCGGAAGCGGCGCTGGCACTCGTCGGGGCGGCGCGGCGCCTCGGGGTCAGCGCGAAAGCGCGTGAGGTGCGGGGCAACGACCGCGTGGTGGTGCGTGACGGCGATGCCATCGGCGCATTGCTGACTCGGATGGGCGCGCAGGACACCAGGCTGACGTGGGAAGAGCGGCGGATGCGCCGCGAGGTGCGGGCGACGGCCAATCGGCTGGCGAACTTCGACGACGCGAATCTTCGGCGCTCGGCCCGGGCGGCGGTGGCCGCGGCGGCTCGTGTGGAGAGGGCGCTGGAGATCCTGGGCGACACCGTGCCCGACCATCTGGCCGCCGCGGGCAAGCTGCGTGTCGAGCATCGGCAGGCGTCGCTGGAGGAACTGGGCCGGCTCGCCGACCCTCCGATGACGAAAGACGCTGTCGCAGGGCGTATTCGGCGGCTGCTGTCGATGGCCGATCGCAAGGCCAAGCAAGAGGGCATCCCGGACACGGAGTCGGCCGTCACGCCGGACCTACTCGAAGACGCCTAGGCCCATCGCCGTTTACGCGGCGTGTAAGTCCGTGAGGACAACGCCGATTCTGGCTTCGACTTCGCTGACCGCGATCACCGGCGGGCCGGGCAGGGGTGGCGCGGTAGATCGGTATCGCATCCCGGTGGGCGTAACGAATTCCGCTGTGTGAATGCCATCGTCGTCACCGGCTGTGACCCGCCAGCCCGGTGATTCC
>DATARY010000015.1:0-42899 GCA_036263935.1 Mycobacterium sp. | reverse complement strand
AAGGGCGTGCCCGGCGAATGGCGCCTCTTCGCCGTCGCATCTTCATAAGGAGCGAGACAGTCCTCGCATCGCGGTGAAACCGGCACAGACACTTGAGGTTTGAGGCGTGGGTGGGCCCGTAGGGATGCGGCACGGTGTGGTCCAGATCGCAGTGCGTGGCGGGCCGGTTACAGCCCGGGAACCGGCACGTCAGATCCCGGCAGCGCACGAAGCGGGCCAGCCTGGGTGAGGGGGTGTAGCGCGGTTCGGGCGGCGCATCCCCGGGGTGAACGATCTCCCGCATCCTGGCCCGATCCAGGATTGGGCCCAATAACGGCGCGGGCAGGATCCCGCCGCCCAACACAAAGGCCGGCTCCGGCGGGCATGGCGGGGCGCCCGGTTCCGGTGGCACGGGTGGGTTCTGGGGCTCGGGCGGGCCCGCTGGACCACCGCCGGGGTCGCCGGGGTCGGTGGGGTGGTCGAGGTCGGTGGGGTGGTCGGGACCGTCGCTGGTGCGGGCGGCGTCGATGGTGGCTTGTTCGGCGATGACATAGACCACCGCGTTCTTGGCCGGCCCGGCGCGCCCGGCGGCCGGGCAGTCGGGTTGCCCGCAGGTGCAGGCCAGTTCGGTGCCGGCGCCCAGCGCGCCCAGCGCGTCAGCGCGCCGCTCAGCCAGGGTGCGGGGGTCGCCCGCGCACACCGAGCGGTCCATCTCCTCGACGCGCTGCTGTACCAGCGCGGCATCGTGGGCATACAGCCGGGCCCACATGCTGGTGAACCCCGCCTCATCACCGGGCGCGCCGAACGCCACATCGCGCGACCGGTAGCCCGCCCGCGCGCGGCGCAACGCGCCGGGATCATGCTTGTCGATCAGGGCGTCGATGGCCTGCTCGGTCTTGGTCACCGACAACGCCCCCCACCGGGTCACCTGCTCGGCCAGCTCGCCATCCACCGCGGCCATCGCCGCCTCGTCGATGATCAGCTCGGTGCGCCACACGATCGCGCGCACCAACATGTCGCTGATCAGCCCGGCGGCAAACAACGCGGCCACCTTGGGCAGCCGATCGCGCACCGCCACCCCGCGATGGGTCTGGGCCAGCGCCATGCCCCGGCTGATGTTCTGGGCGGCGGCCAGCTCCGCGCTCACCGCGGCCTCGGGATCGATCCACCACAATTCGCGCTCGTCGGGCCGCAACCCGGTGCGGCGGGTGAAGATCTCGGCCATCACCGCCAACTTGCGCGCACACGCCGCGTTCTCCGCGCGGGCCCACCCGCCGGCGGCCTCCACCAACCCGGCGGCATCCAGACCAGCCAACTCGGCGACCCCCGGCAACACACCATCGAACATATGAGCGAATCTATCCGCGGTGGGTGACGAAAGCACGCCAGTTGCGCCCACCTGTGGACCAAAGTCCCATTGTGGATAAACACGGATTGACCGGGCTGTTTGCCGATTCACAGCTACGCTTGAAATTCCTGCGACCGGGGGTTGGGGCATGGCGGGGCATCCACCATCGGGCACGGTGACCTTCCTCCTCACCGACCTCGAAGGGTCCACGCGTCTGTGGGAGCAGGACCCCGAGGCAATGAGGGTCGCGATGGTCCGCCATGACGAGCTTCTGGAAAAGACGATCGCCGCCCACGAAGGCTTTGTGTTTTCCCGGATGGGCGATGGTATGGCCGCCGCATTCGCGACGGCCAGGGACGCAATGGATGCAGCAGCGGCGATACAACGAGCGCTGGCGGCGGAGTCCTGGCACACGACTCGTCCGCTGCGGGCGAGGATCGGTCTGCACACAGACGAGGGCGTCGTGTACGACGACGGATACGCCAGCCTTCCGATAAACCGCTGCGCCCGGTTGATGACGGCAGCCCATGGCGGTCAGGTACTGATATCTGGCACGACCGAAGCACTTGTGCACGACCAGCTTCCGTCCGGCATGGCGTTGCTTGATTTGGGTGAGCATCGGCTGCGCGACCTTGGCCGTCCCACCCGGGTTTTCCAGCTGCTCCGGGACGGCGACCGCGAAGACTTCCCCCCGCTACGAAGCCTGGACGCGTACCCCGGGAACATCCCGGTTCAGGCGAGTTCATTCATCGGACGTCAAGCCGAACTGGCCCGCCTCGCATCCGCGTTGGGCGAGTCCCGGGTCGTCACGATCACTGGGGTCGGCGGAGTTGGCAAGACCCGCTTGGCGATTCAAGCAGCCGCAGACCTCCTGCCCCGGTACCGCGAAGGTGCCTGGTTCGTTGAACTCGCAGCGGTGCGCGATCCCGATGGCGTGGTCGATTCGGTGGCGGCCGTTTTCCGTATGACCAACCGCTCCGGGCCCGCGCTTGAGGACGCGCTGATCGAGATGTTAATGCAAAAGCAGCTGCTCCTGGTGCTGGACAATTGCGAGCATCTGCTGAGCTCGGTGGCCCTCCTGGTGACACGCATCGCGCGGGAGTGCTCAGGCGTCGTCGTGCTGGCCACCAGCCGCGAGGGGATCGCCATCGACGGCGAACAGCTGATTGCCCTGCCGCAGATGCAGACCGGCCAGCCGGGCGGAGAGCTGGATCGCACAGTGCACAGCGATGCTGTCAGCCTGTTCGTCGAACGGAGCCGAAACGTCAAGGCCGACTTCACCCTTACGGACGGCAACGCCGACGCTGTAGTCGAAATCTGCCAACGTCTGGACGGCGTGCCGCTGGCCATCGAGTTGGCCGCAGCCCGGGTCATCGCCCTGAGCCCAGGCGAACTACTCCGGCGTCTCGATCGCAGGTTCCAGGTTCTTGCCGGAGGCCGCAGGGGCGCCGTTGAGCGCCATGCAACCCTGCGTGCCGCGATTGACTGGTCGTACGAGCTGTTGAATGCGGCAGAACAGCGGCTGCTCGCCCGCTTGGCGGTGTTCTCGGGCGACTTCGCGCTCGAAGCAATCGAAGAGATTTGCAGTGGCGATCCCGTGGTCCGCGATGCCGTTATAGATCTGGTAACCGGCCTTGTTGCGCGGTCGCTCGTCGTCGCCGAAGACCAAGGGATGGGCACGCGCTACCGCTTGTTGGAGACGATTCGTCAGTACGGGGAAGAACGACTGACCGATTGGGACGAAACGGAGCCGCTGCGTTTCGTGCACGCTCGCTACTACGCGGCACAGGCGGCGCGGGCCGCAGAGCACTACTACGGCCCCGAGCAGCTGGCCTGGGCGCGCCACACCAACCTCGAGCGTGACAACATCCGTGCGGCACTCTCCCATGCCATCGATGTCGGCGATGCAGCGCTGGCCGTTCAGCTGGTGGCGGAAACTGCTAGTCACCAAATCCCGATTCCGATCGGTGAGGTGAGTTGGTTCCCGGTGTCGCGGGTCCTCGACATGCCTGGAGTTCCCCAAGAGCCTGGGTACCCGCGAGTATTGCTGGTGGCGGCCTATCAGGCCGTCACGCTCGGCGAACACAGCGCCGCCGCCGAGCTGGCCCGGCAGGCAATCGAGGCAGATCGAAGTCTCCCGACAGCGGGACACGGCTCGTCGATCGAGATGGAAGTCTGCGCCCTTCAGGGAATGGCATCTCTATCGGCAGGCGATTACGCCGACGCCGTCGCTGCTTACAACCGGGCAGCGAATCGGGCCTTGGAGGACGGCTTTGCGGGTCTTGCGGCGGTATGTCTCGCCCACGCTGTAAACACCGCATTGCTTGGTGGCCGAGCTCCCCGTGATGAAACTGCAAAGGCGGAGCAGGCGCTCACCCTTGCTCGACGGTCCGGTATGCCGGCGGCGATTGTGCTGAGTCTTAACGCCTTTGCGCTGACGGTGGTCGAAGGCGACCCACTACGCGCGAGGGCGCTTCTTCGTGAGAGCCTGGAAACCGGCGGCATTCCCGGAGAGGAGGTGTCGTCCGGCATGCAGACCGCGGGCTTGGTCGCCGGCCGACTTCAAGACTGGGATCTCACACTCGCGCTGAACGCCAGGACGATGAATCTGTTTCGCTGGAATACGGCCCCCTTGCAAACCGCAACCAACCTCACCTGGATCGCTAGAGCACTCGCCGACGACCACCCCGAGGAAGCGGGCGTCCTACGGGGGGCCGCCTACGCCGCGTTCCGGCGCGCAAGCCCGGCTGATGACAGCACTCGGCCATCGTCCAGCGGGGCCGTAGGCCCCAACACTAACTTTCTTCTCGCTGCGCTGCGTGCGACCGGTCAGATAGTTTCCGCCGTGCTCGGCGACGAAGCGCGACGCGCGCTTCGCGATAAGGGCGCGGCGATGACCATGGACGAAGCAGTTTCATACGCACTGGCCAACGTCGACCCGAAGCTCCTCACCGGGCCTATCGCTATCGATTGAAGCGGCCCTCCAACGTGTGGCCGCATCGAACGCGGCGGCCCCAGCCAACCCGCATGCCGTCGCGATCACGATTGATGAGCTCGCCAGCATCAGATAGCCGAACGCCGCCCCGACCCCCAGTACAAGCAGCCGGGGCGGGGTCCAGAGAGCCGGCCGACCGAACCGCGTTGATACCAACATGCCCAGTAGGAGCGCGACCGCGTGACCGGCGTCGGTGAAATCACGGCCGACGACGAGCACTGTCACGGCGACCGCCAGCCATCCGCCGATCCAGGCCGGCCGCCACCGCCGCGGGATGGCAGCTGTTAGCGTGCCCAACACCGCCGCGGCGCCATAGCTCATCCCCACGTCGGTCGCGCGCGTGACCGCGGCCCCCGAAAGCCAGCCCACCTCCACCGCCGCGGTGAGACCCGCCGCCACCAGCAGCGTCGCGCCGACGTGCCCCACCACAAACGCCACCACCAGCCTGCCGCTGCGCCACGCCAGCTCGGCGGCCGCCAGCAGGCAGACCAAGCCGGGGAGCCATACGTAGATCGGCCCGGCATCAACCACGAATGCGCTGACGAGAAGGGTTCCGAGGTGTCCGTGACTCAAGTTGTGCAGATTGGTGCTGGCATGACGGATGACCCGGTCCTGCACTTGCGGGCCGAGCGTCAGCAACACCGTGCTGACACAGGTCACGATGATCGCGTAGGCCACGGTCACCCGGACTCGCGCCAGCTGCACGAGCAATCCGAACACCATTGAAATCCACTATGCCTGCGGCGGATCCCCGTCCTCGTCATCGCCGCCTGGCAACTGCCTGCGAGTTTTCAACCGATACATCGTGAGGTCTGCCGGCACGCCGTCCTGCTTGGCCGTAAAGACTTGCCTGCGAAGACGTTTGGCGGTCACGCCAAGCGCCTCGAAATCCTCGTCCGAAATGCCCTCGAGCGTGGCCTGTGACGCAACTAACTCGCCCCTGGTGGCCCGCTCCATCACCCGCGCAGCGATATTGACGTCCACGCCGAGCCAGTCGGAGCCGATCCGCTGCGGCCTGCCGGTATGAATACCGACTCGCATCCGCGGCGTATACCCATCAACTTCAACGGCTTTCATTGCCTCGCGAGCGGCGATCGACGCACGCACGGCCGTCACTGGATCGGAGAACACCGCCATGATGCCGTCGCCCATCCGCTTGACGATGTGCCCACCCGCTTCCAACAGCGGCGGCTCGACGACTTGAGAGACGCGACGCAGAAGTCTGAGCGTGGCGTCGTCGCCCGCCCGCAACGACCACGACGAGAAACCGACAAGGTCGGTAAAGACCAGCGTCATCTCACGGTTGGCGGGCTTCCCCGACACGCGTTCGGTCAGGGCCTGCCACACCTGCAGCGCGCCCAGGCTGACCTCGCGCGACGCGGCGTCCCGGTCCAGCAGCCGATCGGCTGCCCGAGCGGCGGCCCGTGGACCACCAACTCCGGCCGCAGACAACGGATCACCGAATTCGGGATCACCCGGCAGCGCGTGTCGCGCACGCCGAAGGAAGGCGATGACCGCAGGGCTGCGATTGGTGTTCTTCAGCCACCCCATCGGTCCGGATGACCGCCGTGGCCCCGCCGGAGGCTCCGGTTTCCGATCGATTTCCCCGATACCGCCGGATCGTTCGTCGAACGACTCGACATCCACAGCGCAAGCGTAGGTGGCGGTTCTCGCGACCGGCAATCGAGCTTGGTTTGGCCAGGTAAACCGGCTGGTCACAGGGATGTAGAGCGTCGGTGGCTGCCCGGTAACACTGCGGCGCCACACCCGCCAAGGTCATAGACAACGGGCGTTGTCAACATTATCGTGGTGGTCTAACCGTGGGTTTGGATCCGCGCCGCGCACGCGAGGAGCAGGAAAAGAGCCAGAACCGATGACCGCGAGATCAATGGCGACACCGCGGGCCCCAACCCGGCCTAGCGGCCGAGATGCCGATCCGCTGGGCCCGGACTCGCTGACATGGAAGTACTTCGGCGACCTCCGGACCGGAATGCTTGGTGTCTGGATCGGCGCGATCCAGAACATGTATCCGGAGCTGGGCGCGGGTGTCGAGGACCATTCGATCCTGCTGCGCGAACCCATTCAGCGCGTCGCGCGTTCGGTCTACCCGATCATGGGCGTCGTCTACGACGGCGACCGCGCCGCCCGGACCGGTGAGCAAATCAAGGGCTACCACAAGACGATCAAGGGCGTCGACGCGCAAGGCCGTCGCTACCACGCACTGAATCCCGAGACCTTCTACTGGGCGCACGCCACGTTCTTCATGCTCATCATCAAGACCGCC
Source organism: Mycobacterium sp. (assembly GCA_036263935.1). GTDB lineage: Bacteria > Actinomycetota > Actinomycetes > Mycobacteriales > Mycobacteriaceae > Mycobacterium. Next base: position 36,293 of record DATARY010000015.1, on the reverse strand, counting down.
GAATACTTCTGTGGAGGCCTTACCGATGCTGAGAAGCGCCAGCTGTTCGACGAACACGTGCAGTGGTACCGGATGTACGGGATGAGCATGCGACCGGTCCCCGACAGCTGGGAGGAGTTCAAGGAGTACTGGGACGCGAAATGTCGCGACGAATTGGAGATCAACCGCGCCACGCTCGACATCTTCACGATCCGCATCCCCAAGCCCCGGTTCGTACTCATGCCCACGCCGATCTGGGATCAGATGTTCCGGCCGATGGTCGGCGCGCAACGCTGGATCGCGGCGGGCCTCTTCGATCCGGCAGTCCGCGAGAAGGCCGGGATGCGCTGGACACCCGGCGACGAGGTGCTGCTGCGGATATTCGGCAAGCTCGTCGAGTTGGCGTTCGTCGTGGTGCCCGAGGAGATTCGGCTGCATCCGCGGGCGCTGGCCGCCTATCGCCGCGCCGAGGGCCGGCTGCCCGACGACGCCCCGCTGGTCGAGGCCCCGGCGTTCACCAGCCCACCCCGCGACCGGAGGGGCATGCCGATGCACTACGTGCCGACCCGAAAGACGCTGCTGGACCGCGCCGGATCGCTGGTGCACACGACGTTCTCACTGGCGGGCCTGCGTCCGGCGCGCGGACGCGGTAAGGCAGCCTGAATACATGCTCGAATGGTCCGACGTCGACCTTGCCGTGCGCGACGCCGTGCGCGAGTTCGTTGATAAAGAGGTCCGCCCGCACGTCGACGCGCTGGAAAGCGGCGACATGGCGCCCTACCCCATCATCCGGAAGTTGTTTGCGACGTTCGGCATCGCCGACATGGCGCGCGACTCCCTCAACAAACGGCTCGCGAAGCTCCGCGACGGCGGTGAGCCGGCCGGCAGGCCCTCGTCCGGAGGGATGTTCGGGGACGGCCCTGCGGCGAGCATGGGCTTCGTGGTGGTCAGCGAGCTGTGCCGGGTGTCGATGGGCGTCGTCACCGGGATGGGCGTCAGCCTCGGGCTGACCGTGCCGACCATCATGGGTCGCGGGACCCTCGCCCAGCAGGAGCGCTGGCTGCCCGGCCTGGTCACCTACGACAAGGTCGGCGCCTGGGCGATCACCGAACCCGACTCCGGCTCGGATGCGTTCGGCGGGATGAGGTCCTACGTGGTGCGCGACCGCTCGGGTAATGGGGACTACATCCTCAACGGCCAGAAGACGTTCATCACCAACGGGCCGGACGCCGACGTGGTGGTGGTGTACGCCAAGTTGGACGAGGGCGACCCAAGCGTCGACAAGCGCGACCGCAAGGTGCTGACCTTCGTCTTGGACCGCGGCATGGAGGGCTTCGTCCAATCAAAGCCGTTCCGCAAGATGGGCATTCACAGCTCCCGCACCGGTGAGCTGTTCTTCAACAGTGTCCGGCTCGGGCGCGACCGGCTGCTCGGCGAAACCGAGGACAACGCCGCGGGCGACGGACGCGCCAGCGCGCGGTCGAACTTCTCCGCCGAGCGCATCGGCGTCGCGGCGATGGCGTTGGGCGTCATCGAGGAGTGCCTGAGGCTCTGCGTGGATTACGCCAAGAGCCGCACGCTGTGGGGCCGGGAGATCGGGCAGTTCCAGCTCATTCAGCTCAAGCTCGCCAACATGGAAGTCGCCCGCATGAACGTGCGCAACATACTGTTTCGGGTCATCGAGGCGGCACAGGCGGGCAAGCCGATCTCCCTGCCCGAGGCGTCGGCGATCAAGTGGTACTGCTCGCAGGCCGCGACCGACGTCGCGATGGACGCGGTGCAGCTGTTCGGCGGCAACGGCTACATGACCGAGTACCGCGTCGAGCAGCTGGCCCGTGATGCCAAGTCGCTGATGATCTATGCGGGCAGCAACGAGGTGCAGATCACCCACGTCGCCAAGGGGCTGCTGAGCTAGACGGCCGCTTCGCTGGCGACCACAATGATCCTCATGGACCTCAGCCATAACACCGCGTTGATCACGGGCGCCAGCGGCGGAATCGGCGAGGAGTTCGCCGTGCAGCTCGCCCAGCGCGGGGTGAACCTCGTGCTCGTCGCGCGCCGTGCAGAGAAACTCGAGGAATTGCGCAAAACACTTCTCGAACAGCACCCCAACCTCGCCGTCGACGTCATCGCCGCCGACCTCGCCACCCCCGGCTCGGCAGCCCAACTCGCAACGAAAATCGGCGACCTCGGCCGACGGATCGACGTTCTGGTGAACAACGCCGGGATCGGCCTGCACGGAAAATTCGTGACCCAGGATCCCGACACCAACGCCGCGCAGATCCAGTTGAACTGCGGCACCTTGGTCGACCTGACGGCCCGCTTCCTGCCGCCCATGACGACTGCCGCACACGGTGTGGTCATCAATGTTGCGTCCACAGCTGCCTTTCAGCCGACCCCGGGCATGGCGGTCTACGGTGCCACAAAGGCATTCGTGCTCTCGTTCTCCGAGGCGCTCTGGCAGGAGTGCAAGGGAACCGGCGTACGGGTGTTGGCGTTGTGTCCCGGCGCGACGGAAACGGAGTTCTTCGCGCGCACCGGTGAGGAATTCCTCACCGATGGGCGGCAGACGCCCAAGCAAGTGGTCGACACGGCCATGGCCGCGCTCGACAAGTCCACTCCGACAATCGTTTCCGGGTGGCGCAACGCCTTGATGTCCAACGGATACCGGTTCGTACCCCGCCGGGTGATGGTCCAGATTTCCGAGCAGCTGATGAAGGCCAACTAGCCGGCTCGGTGCGCCCGCGCGCTCTGGTACAGGCAGATCGCCGCGGCCGACGCCACATTCAGGCTCTCGGCGCTGCCGGGCATCGGGATGTGCACCCGTGCACTGGCCAACGCGGCCAGATCGGGGGCGAGACCGTGTGCCTCCGGCCCGAACAGCCATGCCGTCGGTGCAGACAACTCGGCGTCGTCCAGCGACACTTCCCCGTCAACAGTCGTAGCGAGCACTCGCAGCCCGGCGTCGCGCAATGCGGTCACCGCCGAAGCGGCGTCGGGCGCGGACACCACCGGGATCGAGAAGATGCTGCCGACCGAGGCGCGCAGACACTTGCCGTTGTATGGATCGACGCTGTGGCCGGTCAGCACCACCGCGTCCGCACCCATCGCATCGGCGACGCGGATCAGCGTCCCGGCGTTACCGGGCTCGGAGATCCCCACCGCAACCGCCACCAGCCGGGGCGAACCGGCGAGCACGTCGTCCAACGTGGTTTCCGGCACGGTACACACCGCGACAAGCCCAACCGGAGTCACCGTGTCCGACAACGCTTTTGCGGCGCGATCGGTCACCAGGTGCACCGGGACATCGGCCAGCATCGAACCGAATCGCGCCAACGCGCTTTCGGTGACGAACACCTCCGACACGAGACCGCGCCGCAACGCTGCCTCGACGAGATTGGGTCCCTCGACGAGGAAGCGGGCTTCCCGGCGCCTCACGATGTGGCGGTGCAGCTTTGTCGCTGCCGCCACCCGCGCAGAGCGCTCGGTAAGCGTCAGGCAGCCTCGCCGGCGTCTGATGTCGCCGGCCGAGCGGCGTTGACGTCCTCGGGCAGTGCACCCTTGGCCACCTCAACCAGCGCGGTGAAGGCGGCCGGGTCGCTGACCGCGATCTCGGCGAGGTTCTTGCGATCCACCTCGACGCGAGCGGCCTTGAGACCCTGGATCAGCCGGTTGTACGTGATGTCGTTGGCCCGGGCCGCGGCGTTGATCCGGGAGATCCACAGCTTGCGGAATTCGCCCTTGCGGGCACGCCGGTCACGGTAGGCATAGGTCAACGAATGTAACTGCTGCTCTTTGGCTTTGCGATACAGGCGCGACCGCTGACCGCGGTAGCCCTTCGATGCCTTGAGTACGGTGCGGCGCTTCTTGTGCGCGTTCACTGCGCGCTTCACGCGTGCCATGAAAGTGTTCCTATCTCACTCGGGTCTGTACGGGCTCGAGCTCAGCCGTTCAGCAGCTTTTTGATGCGGGTCCTGTCGTTCGCCGACACCTCGGTGCGACCATCCAGCCGCCGGGTGCGGGTGCTCGGCTTGTGCTCAAGCAAGTGCCGACGATTGGCCTTCTGGCGCACGATCTTTCCGGTCCCGGTGCGCCGGAACCGCTTCGAAGCGCCACTGTGGGTCTTCGCCTTGGGCATTTGTCCTCAGTTCTTTCAGTTCTGCGATACGTCTGGTTCTTCGGGTGCGGCCCGCTCCCTTGGAGCCTCGGAGCTGGTTGCTCTTCGCCCAAGAGGCTCATCGGCCTGCTGCGCCGCCTTGGCGCGAGTCTTCGCGCCGCGGTGCGGAGCCAGCACCATCGTCATGTTTCGGCCGTCCTGCTTGGCGGACGTCTCGACGAAGCCGTAGTCGGCGACGTCGGCGCCCAGCCGCTGCAGCAGCCGGTAGCCCAGCTCGGGCCGCGACTGCTCGCGTCCGCGGAACATGATGGTCACCTTGACCTTCGACCCCGCCTCCAGGAAGCGGACCACGTGGCCCTTCTTGGTCTGGTAGTCGTGGTCGTCGATCTTGGGACGCAGCTTCTGTTCCTTGACGACGGTCTGCTGCTGATTCTTGCGAGACTCGCGCGCCTTCTGAGCCGTCTCGTACTTGTACTTGCCGTAATCCATGATCTTGCAGACCGGCGGTCTGGCGTTCGGGGCGACTTCGACAAGGTCGAGATCGGCATCCGCGGCGACGCGGAGAGCGTCTTCGATGCGCACTATGCCTACCTGCTCACCACCTGGTCCGATAAGGCGGACCTCGGGTACGCGGATGCGCTCGTTGACGCGGGTCTCAGTGCTAATGGGGCCTCCTATGTTGTCCTCGTCGGAGACCACGCCATCAGCGTCCCTGCTCATCAGAACAGAGAAGCCCTGCTCAAAGCAGGGCCCAATGCCGACCAGAACAGGCATCGGATGCCTGACCGGACCGCTGAGCCGGACTGGCCAACGGTGGGAGCGGGACTCCACTTGCTGTCCTGGCGTACGCCCGGACGGTCGCGCATGCCAGTCTAACAGGCATGACCGATCAGACTAGCATCCGCGACCTGGCCGCAATTCCAGCGGTCGAGGTGATCACCCGTTCGGCGGTCATGCTGATGAGCGCCGCGGCCGAGAAGCTCGGGCTGTCCGCAGAGAACCCCGACGAAAGCCCGCACCGCGACCTCGACGAAGCGCGGCGGCTGATCACCGCGCTCGCCGGGTTGGTGACCGCATCTGCCCAGTACCTCGGCCCGCACGCCGGACCCGTGCGCGACGGGCTGAAGGCGCTGCAGTTGGCTTTCCGAGAATCCAGCGCCGCCCCGGACAAACCGGGCGAGGGGCCGGGCGAAAAGTACACCGGTCCAGTCGGGTAGTCACAACCATTTCCCGGCTTCAACGAATATCCTCGCGGCCTATGACCGTCGCCAGTCCCAGCAGCGCTTTGCAGGCCAGCCGGAAATCGGGGCATGCATGGGTCCCCGCGGTGGCCGCATGGACGGTCGGCATCATCGCCACCCTGTCGCTGATCGCCAGCGTCTCACCGGGCATCCGGTGGCTCATCAAGGAGCCCCGGGAATTCGTCAACGACTACATCTTCAACTTCCCCGATACCAGCGTCGCGTGGGCGTTCGTGCTGGCGCTGCTGGCGGCGGCGCTGGCCGCCCGTAAGCGGATCGCCTGGTGGATCCTCCTGGTCTACATGGTCGCGGCCGTCGGCTGGAATGTCGTCGACATCGCGTCCCGCGGCGAGACGTGGATGACAGAAACCGGCGAAATGATCGGGCTCGGCTTTCACCTCGCCGCGATCGCCTTCCTGCTGCTGGCCCGCAAGCAGTTCTGGGCCAAGGTCCGCCGCGGCGCACTGTTCAAGGCCGCCGCCACGCTGGTCGTCAGCATGGCCGTCGGCACGGGAATCGGATGGGCGCTGCTGGAGGTCTTCCCCGGCTCGCTCGCCCGCGAAGACCGCTTCCTGTACGCGCTGAACCGGGTGAGCGCGTTCGCCGGTGCCTCCGCCGCCTCCTTCTCCGGTCATCCGCATGTGTTCGTCAACGCCCTGCTTGGCCTCTTCGGCGCGCTCGCGTTGATGGTCGCAGCGATCGTGCTGTTCCAGTCCCAGCGCGCCGAGAACGCGCTCACCGGAGAGGACGAGTCGGCGATCCGCGGCCTGCTGGAGCTGTGGGGCAAGAACGACTCACTTGGTTACTTCGCCACCCGTCGCGACAAGGCGGTCGTGTTCGCGCCGAACGGCCGGGCCGCCATCACCTATCGCGTCGAGGTCGGCGTCTGCCTGGCCAGCGGCGACCCCGTCGGTGACCCCAAGGCGTGGCCGCAGGCCATCCAGGCGTGGCTGGATCTGTGCCAGACCTACGGCTGGGCACCCGGGGTGATGGGCGCCAGTTCAACGGCGGCCCAGGCGTTCCGCGAAGCCGGCCTCAACGCACTGCAACTCGGCGACGAGGCCATCCTGCACCCCGACAACTTCCGGCTGTCCGGCCCCGACATGCGGGCCATCCGCCAGGCGGTGACGCGCGCTCGGCGGGCCGGTGCCTCGGTGCGGATCCGCCGCCACCGTGATCTCGGCAGTGAGGAGATGGCCCGGGTGATCGCGCAAGCGCACGCCTGGCGGGACACCGAAACCGAGCGCGGCTTCTCGATGGCGTTGGGCCGGCTCGGCGACCCCGCCGACGGAGATTGCCTTCTGGTCGAGGCCGTGCAGAACGAGAACGTGGTGGCCATGCTGTCGCTGGTCCCATGGGGCAACAACGGTGTGTCGCTGGACTTGATGCGCCGCGCACCCCAATCCCCCAACGGCTCAATCGAATTGATGGTCAGCGAACTGTGCATTCGGTCCGAGGGCATCGGGATCAGCCGCATCTCGTTGAACTTCGCGATGTTCCGGTCCGCTTTCGAGCAGGGCGCACAGCTGGGTGCAGGCCCGATCGCGCGGCTGTGGCGCGGCCTGCTGGTGTTCTTCTCCCGGTGGTGGCAACTCGAGACGTTGTACCGCTCGAACATGAAGTACCAACCCGAATGGGTGCCCCGCTACGCCTGCTACGTAGACGCCCGGCTGGTGCCGCGGGTCGGCGTCGCATCGGTGATCGCCGAAGGCTTTCTCGTGCTGCCGTTTTCACGGCGGAGCGAACAGCCACACACCGGCCACTACATCTCCGCTCCGGAGAACCTGATGGCGACGGGATTGCTGCGCCACGACGGCAGCGCTCCGGACCTCAGCGAGTTACAAGTCGACCTGCCCGAGGACGACGCGACCGCCCGGCTGCCCGAACAGGTCCGCGTCCGGATGGCCAAACTCAAGGCGCTGCAGGCCGGCGGCGTTGACGCCTACCCGGTCGGACAGGCACCCAGCCACACCGTGGCACAGGCCTTGGAGGTGGATGAAGTCGCCGGCGATGACTCCGACGTCACCGTGGCGGGACGGGTGTTGCGCATCCGGGACTACGGCGGTGTGCTCTTCGCCCAGCTGCGTGACTGGTCCGGCGAAGTCCAACTGCTGTTTGACAATTCGACGCTCGCCACCGGGACTAACTCCGACTTCACGCGCACCATCGACCTGGGCGACCTGATCGAGGTCAAGGGCGAGATGGGACACAGTAAGGCGGGCACCCGGTCGCTGATGGTGCGCGACTGGCGGCTGATCGGCAAGTGCCTGCGCCCATTGCCCGACAAGTGGAAGGGGCTGACCGACCAGGAGGCGCGGGTGCGCGCCCGTTACGTCGACCTGGCCATCAATACCGACGCCCGCGATCTCATCCACGCCCGCAGCCGAGTGCTGCACTCGATCCGCGAAACCCTCGTCGCCAAGGGCTTTTTAGAGGTCGAGACGCCGATCCTGCAGCAGATCCATGGCGGTGCCAACGCCCGGCCGTTCCTCACCCACATCAACGCCTACGACCTCGATCTGTACCTGCGGATCGCGCCGGAGCTCTACCTGAAGCGGCTGTGTGTCGGCGGGGTCGAGCGCGTCTTCGAGCTGGGTCGGGCGTTTCGCAATGAGGGCGTCGACTTCAGCCACAACCCCGAGTTCACGCTTCTCGAGGCCTACCAAGCCCACGCCGACTACAACGTTTGGATCGACGGCTGCCGTGAGCTGATCCAGAACGCCGCGCAGGCCGCCAACGGCGCGCAGGTGTTCCTTCGTCCCCGCGACGACGGCACCCTGGAACCGGTCGACATATCCGGTCAGTGGGCGGTCAAGACGGTGCACGGCGCGGTATCCGAAGCGCTGGGCGAGCCGATCGGCCCCGAGACCGATCTCGCCACGCTGCGCAAGCTGTGCGACGCCGCGGACGTCCCCTACCTGACGCACTGGGATGCCGGTGCGGTAGTGCTCAAGCTCTATGAACGCCTCGTCGAGGACCACACCGAGGAGCCGACGTTCTACAAGGACTTCCCCAGTTCGGTGTCACCGCTTACCCGCCCCCACCGCAGCATTGCCGGCGTCTCCGAACGGTGGGACCTGGTGGCCCGGGGTGTGGAGCTGGGTACGGCCTACAGCGAGCTCACCGACCCCATCGAGCAGCGCCGGCGACTGCTGGAGCAGTCGTTGCTGGCCGCCGGCGGCAACCACGAGGCGATGGAGCTCGACGAGGATTTCCTGCAGGCCATGGAGTACGCCATGCTGCCCACCGGAGGTCTCGGTATGGGCGTGGACCGGGTGGTCATGTTGATCACCGGACGCAGCATCCGCGAAACACTGCCGTTTCCCTTGGCGAAACCCAGGTAACACGTCATTCACAGGTAATCGCAAGGTTTGGCGTCCACGATTGTTTCCGTGACGTTACCTGAGCCGTTTCGCCACCACATCTCGCTCATGCACGGCTGGCTGCCCATTACGGTGCAAGTCGTAGCCGTCGTTGCGCTGGTGGGGGCGATCGGCTGGCGAAACCGGCGCTGGCGCCTGGTCTGGGTGCCATGGGCGGTGCTCGTGGGCTTCACCGTCTCGGTGGTCACCTTTTGGTACATCGCCTCGCATGGACTCAGCGATGACAGCAACCCCGCTCCAGATGGATTGTGGATCTGGATCGGGCTGACGGGCATCGCTGCGGGGGTGCTGATCGCGGGCTGGCGCGGGGCCCGGTGGAAGCGGCGCACCGCGTCGGTGCTCGCGCTGCCGCTATGCCTTCTGTGTTCCGCGTTGGCGCTGAACCTGTGGGTCGGCTACTTCCCTACCGTTGCATCGGCCTGGAACCAACTCACCGCGGGGCCGCTGCCCGATCAGACGGATTCGGTGACCGTGACCGCCATGCAGCAACAGCACACGATTCCGCCGAAGGGGACCGTCGTTCCGGTCGACATTCCCAACACGGCATCGGGATTCAAGCATCGCGGCGAGCTCGTCTACCTACCGCCCGCCTGGTACGCGGCCAATCCCCCACCACCGCTGCCGACGGTGATGCTGATCGGCGGCGAGTTCAACACCCCCGCCGACTGGGTGCGCGCCGGAAATGCGGTGAACACCCTCGACGACTTCGCCGCCGCGCACGGCGGCAATGCGCCGGTGTTCATCTTCGTCGACTCCGGGGGCGCGTTCAACAACGACACCGAGTGCGTGAACGGGCCGCGCGGCATGGCCGCCGACCACCTGACCAAAGATATTGTGCCGTTCATGGTTTCCCGTTATGGCGTGAGTCCCAACCGGGTGAACTGGGGCGTCGCCGGCTGGTCCATGGGCGGTACCTGCGCGGTCGACCTCACCGTGATGCATCCGGATATGTTCGCCGTGTTCGAAGACATCTCCGGCGATCTCGCCCCCAACTCGGGTAACAAGGCGCAGACCATCGAACGCCTTTTCGGCGGCAATACCGCCGCCTACACCGCGTTCGACCCCACAACCGTCATCGCGCGGCACGGACCGTACACGGGAATCTACGGCCGGTTCGACATCCACGGCGCGCCTGCGGCGCCTGCCAAGGTGGTCAACGCGGACAACACCGCCGTCGGGATGCGCGGCCGCGAGGGCGCTGGTAATCCGAACGATCAGGCGAGCGCGGCGAACTCGCTGTGCGCGGTCGGTGGCGCCAACGGCATCAAGTGCGCGGTGGTCACCCTGCCGGGCAAGCACGACTGGCCCTTCGCGTCGCACGCGTTCGCCGCGGCGCTGCCCTGGATGGCAAGCCAGCTCGGCACCCCTGGCGTCCCGATGGTCCCGCTGGCGGGAACGCCGGCGTCCGCACCGATCGTGAAGGCGGCCGGGAAGTAGAAGCCCGGAGTACGGTGAGCGGCATGCCGGACGAACCCGTCCGCGAGCCGGAGCCCGTCGCCGATCCTGCGCCCGCCGAGCCAGTCGACACGGACTACACGCCCGGCGGCGTTCCGACGTTCGAATCGGTGCGCGAGAAGATCCAGACGCGCTACGGCACCGCCATCGGCGCCTCCGAGCTGGCCGCTGACACACCGGAGGGCCGCGCCGTCGAGGAGCAATACGACGAGCGCCAGCGCGCTGCGGCCGAACGACTCCAGCAGATCCGCGAGTCGATGCACCCCAACGACGGCGAGACTCAGTAGTCCGATTCGGCGGCGAGAATTTCGGCCAGGAACGCGTCGCCCGCCGGCTCGGCCAGTCGTGCCCGCGCGAACTCGCGGATCCGTTGGCGCGTTTGCGGCGACTCCACTGAGTCCTTCAGGTCGGCACCGACCGTGACGGCGACCGTCCGCCAATCGTGGTCCCAGGCAGCCATTTCCGTGATCCGCTGCTGCTGGGTGTCCACGAGCGGGAAGGTCGCCTGTCCGTCGTGGTCCAGGACACCCGCACCGCTGATGGTCCCCGAGCGCAGGCGCACCGCGATGCCGCTGGCCGAACCCGCGCCCGTCAGCTCCACCCCGACAGTGGCCGTCGCCCCAGAACCGGCTGCCTCGACGCGCCACGCGACGGTGTTCTCGGCGGCGTCGAATATCGCAGGCGGAACAGCGCTCCAGTTGAGCGAGCTTGTGCCCTGCGCGATCGCTGCCGAAGTGCGCGGGCGCAGATCCGGGCCCGCGGCGAGCGCGTAATCGTCGCGGCGGGTCGTCACGGGCGCCGACTCGACGACAGCGATTCCGTCGTCGTCGACCAGATCGGTCGCCGCACGCACGAGCTCTGTCACGCGCGGATCCCCGCCCAGGACATGGCCGTTCAGCGCCGCCGCGTGCGGTGCGAGCAGTCCCGCCACGTCCGAGTCGAAGGTGTCGTCGCTGAAGAAGTCCTGCGCGGCCGCCGTCAGCAGCGCGACCTCGGCGTCGAGCAGCGCGGCGTCGAGGGCGGCGATGCCGTCACGGTGACTGGCGGGCCACCACCGCCGCAACCAGTGCCCAAGCGCCAGTCGGCGCAGCCGATCGACCGACCCGGGCAGCAGCCCGACGCCGGCCAATTCGATCGTCCCGTCGGGCCGGCGTCCGTCCAGCGCCGCGGCGACGGCGTGGTGGCCGGATTCTCCGAGGACGCGCCACAGCCAATCGGCGCGAGCCAGATCGGTGAACGTGATCTGAGCGGCACCGGTGTCGTCGTCGAGCGTCCATGACAACACCGCACCGCTTACTTCCAGCACCGCGACCAACGGTGCCGGCGCCACCGGCAGGCCGATGCTCCACAGGCCGGAATCGGCGACCAGCTTCATCGGACCACCCGCAATTCCAGCATCGCCTTGATCCGCTGCCGGTGGTCGAGGCTCACCGACCGTGCCACGCCCTCAAGCAGGGCCCGCACGTCATCGACGTCGTCGCAGGGCTCCTGCCAGACGTCGCGGCCGTGCAGGCGCGCCCACAGCCGGCTCAGGTACGGGCGCGCGAACGCGGCGAGGTCGTCGATCACCTGTTGCTGGCGCGGATGGATCGGCCCGCCCCCGGCGAGGTACCGCCGCGCGTGCAGCACATAGGCCTCTTTGCGCAGCCGCGCCTGGATCTGGCCGGCCAGTTCGTGGCGACTGCCCGCGGTCTCGGTCAGCGGCGCGAGATCAACCGCGACCTCGATCCCCGCGACCAGGGTGGCCTGTTTGTCCTCGGCCAACAGCCCCCACGGCGCACACGACCGGTCGACCTCCTCCGCGCACAGCAGCGGGATGTCGGGCAAGTCGTCGCGGTCCATCGCGCGGCGCAACGTGGCGCGCACGCGGTCCACCACCGTGCGGTTCAGCGGACGATCGCTGTCTGTCCCTCGGAGGATCGCCGGCGGTTGTTGCGGCTCAACGGAAGTCAGCCCGAGTTCGACGATCGACCACGGCAGCTCGCTGACTGCGTTGTGCGCCTGCGCCCCGAGGTTGTACGGCGTGGCATCGGCGATCAGCGCCGACCAGACCCGCTGACGCGCTACCGCGGCCCGATGGCTGTCCGCGGACCCGAGGACGGTGGTGAGGCCCGCCAGAAACGGACCGGTGATTTCGTTTCCGGCCCGCACGTCGGGCCAGCTGTGGCCGAGCTGCTCGGACAGCGTCGCGATGACCTGCTGGTCGGAGACGTACCGGTTGAGCACCTCGATGGCGGTGCGGTCGCGATCGGCGTGGATATCCCTCAGCACAGCCGCGGCGTCGGGGTCGTCTCGGCTGGGCGCCCCGTTCGTAACCGCCAGCTCGAAGCAGACGGGAAAGTACAGTTCCTGCGCGTTCCCGGTGGTGATGCGGAGCCTGCGCCGCTCACGTTTCAGGATCTCGAACCACGCCGCGGCGGCTCGCAACGCGGGTCCGTGGCCGACGATGATGCCGTGCATCGCCCCGGCGACCTCGGCATCGACGAATGGCGCCGAGTACTGGGTGTTCGCGCGCAGGCGGAACACCAGTGGGTCGATGATCCGCTTGACGGTGCGGCGCAGCGGACCACCGTCGTCGCCGCTGAGCACCTCGACGCCGGGGCCGATCGCCCGCCACGCGCGGTCGATCACCGCCCGCCGCGGTTGCGTGAGGGCGACCGGCGTCGCTGCCGTGGCGCCCGTTGTCATCTGCCAAGGATAAAGTTGGGTTCGGTAGCCGGCGAGGTAGCAGAGCCTATCGGCATGTCCATTGCGCTGTTGCTCACTTTTCTGGCTGTTGTTTTGGTCGGCACCGCTGCGGCTCTCTTCCTCCCCGGCCGGCGCGCGTCGACGGAGTGGGATCCTTCACCTGATTTCGCCGCGGCCGTCGGGATCGGCACCGTTCGAACCATCGCCGACGTAGTCACGATCGAGGTGCAGAGCGTGTCGGGCCAGAAGTTCACCGGCAGGCTGCGCGACTATTCGCTGGTACCCGCGCTGCGTCCCGGCGTCATTCTGCTGGTGGCTTTCGACCCCGATGCGCGCGAGCAGCTTTCGTTGGCCGACGACATGCTGGCCGTTCGTGCCGCGTTCGACCAGATGCTGCTTCACAAGGGCTTGCTCACCGGCGAGCAGCTCGACCTGATCCGGCACGGCACACGGTCACGCGGCGTCGTCACCGGAATGCGCGCCACCGGTGAAACCTGCGAGGACTACCGCGAAGTGGAACTCGACGTGATCGTCAGCAGGCCTGCAGGCGGACAGTTCCCGGCTCATGAGACCGCGCTGATTCCGGCATCATCGCTGGCGAAGGTCTGCCCCGGCAGCGTCATCGACACCTACTACCGGCCCGGCGACGAGTCGTCGATCGCCGTGTGCGTCCCGCCCTGCTGAGGGTCATCGCGCCCCGTCCACGGCGAAGGTCACCAATGCGGCCCAATACAACGGGCTGGCGGTGATGTCACCGTCGCGCCACCGCCGCATCTGCTCACGTTGCCAGCGGTTCACCGCGCTGCCCGCATCGGACTCCTCGTGGGCGCGGTCGACGGCGATGATCGCGTCGGCCATCGGATCCACCGACGCTTCAAGGGAATTGGGGACGAACTGTCGGTAACCCGCAGAGGTGGGCAGCGACCACAGAGTGGCGGTCACCAATTGCGCGCCGCACAGGATCATCGCGGCCACCAGACCGGTCGCCTCATCGAACCGGTAGTCACCGCCGGATGCGCACGCCAGCAGGGCGACCCGCGGCGGGTACGGCAGCTTCGACGACATCAGGTCCGACGCGCTCAGCGGACGCTCGTCGGCCAGGTGCAGGGCCGCCCGGTCGGCATGGCCGACATCGCCGTTGGCGGCCGTCGCATGGCCGACGTAGAGCAGCCGGCCCGGTCCCTGCGCGAGCAGGCCGGCCAGCCACATGCGCCCGGCGTCCGCGCGCCGGAACAGTTCGACCGGTGTGGCGACCCTGGGCAAGACAGCCCGCCGTTGCATCAGCTCGCCGAAATGCCGCGCCAACCGGGTCGCCTCCGACGGTCGGCCCAGGACCGAGCCCAGCGGCGAGTCCGGGCGCTGCCCTGGCACCCGCGGATCGAGAACCAACAGCGCCGGGCCGTCCCGGCGTCCGGTGGGCTTGCGGGGCGCGTTGACGATGTTCGGCGGCGCTGCCATCAGCACGTCGAGGATTTCCATCAGACGAAAGCCGTCGTCGCTGGGCATCGCCAGCAGTCCCCACGGCACGCGGGCCAGACGGGCGCTGGGCGAGACGAACAGCGCCGCCCGCGGCGAGGCCACACATTCGGTCAGCAGCTGCCAGGCCGGGGCGGCGAGCAGTACTGATCCCAGGTTTCTCGCGAGGGCCCCTTCGGTGGAGGGCGACGCGAAGGGACCGGTGGTGATCGCCCGGTCGACGGCGTCACGCCGGGTTTCGGCCCCGTGCGGGTCCGGCAGCGCCGTGGCGAGTTGTTCCGCAACGAGGGTGGGTTCCTCCACCACCCATGTGACTGTTCGCGACGGCTGCCCGACCACGCGCAGGCTGGCGTACGTGGCGATGCCGACGTCGGCGAACCGCAGAATGAGGGTCTGGCGCCGGGGGCCGCTCACGGCCACGTCGACCAGGCGGCCTCGTTGGCGGTGATTGCACGGCCGTACCGCTGGTGCGCCAAACTGCGATAACGGCTCATGATCGGCGGGGTGTCGGGGTCCATTTGCAACGGCGGCAGCGGGCCGAGCCGGGTCAGGCCGCCACCGTCGACCGACGAGCCCGGCCCCGCGGCCACGAGGGCGAACTCCTCTTCGGCGGCGATCGGAACCGCTGCCGTCGCGGTGCCCGTCCACCCGTCCGACTCGCTGTCGGTCGGCTCCACGCTGAAAGCGCCCCGCGCACTGTGATATTCGACCAATTCGCTGAGCAGATCGGCATTCCCCCACTCCCATGCGAGGGCGAACGCGCCGGCCAGGATCCGCGCCGAAACATAGGTGGCCCAACGCATCCGCGCGTCGGCGTCGACAATCGAATGGCGCACCGAATCCACCGCCAGTGCCGCAGGCACCTTCAGCTCAGCCGCCTGCTCGAACCTGGCCGCGGCGTTGGCAGGGTCCGCCAGCGCCTCCGCCCGCCGGATGCTGCCCAGGTGATCGTCGAGCCGGGCATACTGCAGCCAGCTGTGCCGCGGCCAGGAGTCGAGCAGCTCGCGGGCCTGGGCGACCCGCTCGGCCGCGGCCTCGAACTCACCGCGAAAGATGTCTATCCAGCTGCGTTGCAACAGAATACGGTGGATGTGCAGTGGACGACCGAGCTCGCGCCAGTGCCGTTCGGCATGGCTGAGACGCTCGTCGGCATCGTCGAGCGCCCCGACCGAGATGCTGATCAGGCCGAAGTACAGCCAGCAACGCGACACGTCGTGGGCGCGCGCATGCTCTGCGATCGCCGGATAGGCCTCGTGGACCAGGCTCTGGGCCTGCACCCGGTCGCCCGCCGCCCACGCCGCCGTGGCACGTTCGAGTTGCGTTCTGGCCGTTGCCAGGTCCCATCCACGCGCCTCGGCGCGCGCACCAGCGCGCCGCAGCCACGGTTCGGCTTCGGACAGACGCCCCGTCTCGATGCAGAATCTGCCGTACCCGGTGGCGCCGAGGACCAGCAGATGGTCGTCGAACTCGCTGCCGTCGCGCCGACTGTCGATGGCGTCGATCACCTTCTCCCACAGCGGAACTGACTGCACGTGCAGGTCGTCGTCGCACAGCGCGGCGGCGCAGAGGATCCGCGCGTATGTGATCAGGAATCGGTGCTCGCTGTTGAGATCGGGCAGGGCCGAGGCGTCGTCGGTCAAGGCGAGCAATCCCGCCTCCGCCGTCTCGTGATCGCCGTGCGCTGCGGCCAGTCCGGTTTCCAGGAACTTCGCGCGCCTTGAGTACCGGCAGACCATGTGGTCGATCGCGGCGTCGGACATGGTGACCTTGTCGGCGAGATCGGGCCGTGCGCCGGTCCGGATCGCCGAATAGATCGCGAGGCTGTCGCGGATGCGGCGGAGGGCCTCCTCGACGCCGTCGTACGCGGTGCGCACCAGGTAGATCTCGCCCAGTTGTGCGTAGACCTCCAGCAGCAGGTCGTCCCGGTCTGCCTGCTCGATCTGGGTTCCCAGGGACAGCAGCAGCTCCTTGGCGGCCTGCTCGTCGGCGGCGAACGCCAGTTGGCGCGCGCGGTCCAGATCGCCGGCGATGGTCATGGCTGAATCATAGGAAGCGGCGGGCATGCCCGGCACGCCCGCCGCTCGGGTGTAGGCCTGATCAGCTGCAGCTCACCTTCACGGTGAACGGCTTGGTGATCATGCCGGCCATCGGGTTCTTGATGTCGGCGCCGGCGGCTTCTCCTGTGATGGTGTAGGTGCTGCCGTCGACCTTGACGTCGGCCGAGCCGACCTTCGCACCCATGTTGTTGGTGACCGCGAGGGCATTGCCGTCGACCACCATGCCCAGGGACTCGACCGTCGGACTGGCGGTGTCGGTCATCACGACGCCGAGCCCCTGCTGGCCGCCGACGGCGCCGCTGGCGACGTTGATCCTGCCGCCCTGCTTGACGCAGGTCACCGAGGTCAGGTCGAGGCCGGCGAGGTCCTTGCCGTCGACCTTGACCTCGGTGCTGCCGCCCGTGCTGACCTGTGAGCCGCCGGCCGCGCTGGCCGGCGCCGATCCGCCCTTGTTATCCGAGCAGCCCACCATCACGGCGGCGCCTGCGAGCAGCCCGATCCCACCTGCGACAACTCGATTCATCGATCTTTCCCTTCGTCCGTACGTCGCCCCGATGGCGCCGTAGTGGAGCAAGTCAAAGCGGTCGAGATCGCTACCGATCCCAAACTTTGTCGGGCGCCGCGGGTACGGTTCCTGGGCGATGCGGACCTTCACAGTTGACGAGCGGCGGGCCCGGCTGGCGCGGCGGCACTTTTTGGGTGAGTCGGCAGGCTCGATCGACGGTGTGGTTGAGGATCTCGTCGGGCTTCACGCCACGGACCCGGCCACGCCGTATTTGTCGCTGTGGGCCCGGCTGCCGGGGTTCACCACCGCCGCCCTGGACACCGAACTCTATGAGCGGCGCACGTTGGTCAAGCACCTCGCGATGCGACGCACGCTGTGGGTGGTGCGGGCCGAGGACATGCCGCTGATCCAGCCGGCGGCCAGCGACCGGGTGGCCGCCAACGAAAGGCGCAGGCTGGTCGCCGACTCACAGAAGGCAGGGATCACCGCCAACGGTGAGAAGTGGCTGACCACCGCGTGTGAGGCGGTACTGCGGCACCTCGCCGAGAACGGCGCGGCCAGCGCCAGGGAACTGCGTGCTGCACTGCCGGAACTGGCAGGCAGCCATGACTACGCGCCGGGAAGGCGGTGGGGTGGCGAAACGCCCCTGGCACCAAGGGTATTGACCGTATTGTCGGTGCGCGGCGATATCGTCAGGGGACCGAACGAGGGTGCATGGACGGTTTCGCGGCCGCGGTGGGTGCCGACGGCCGACTGGTTACCGGCACCGGTTCAGGTCGAGGAGCCCGAGGCCGCACGCGCCGAATTGGTCCGCCGATGGCTGCAGACCTTCGGGCCTGCCACCGTCAGTGACATCAAGTGGTGGTTCGGCAACACGCTGACCTGGGCGCGTCATGCGCTGCGCGACGTCGACGCGGTCGAGGTCGACATGGACGGCACCCCGGGCGTCGTGCTGCCCGACGACCTCGATGTTGAGCCGCCGGCCGAGCCCTGGTGTGCATTGCTACCTGGCCTGGATGTCGCGACGATGGGGTGGTTCGACCGGGATTGGTATCTCGGCGACCACCGCGGCCAGGTGTTCGACACCAACGGCAACGGTGGCCCGACGGCGTGGTGGAACGGGCGGATCGTCGGCGGATGGGGCCATGGCGCCGACGGCAGGATCGAGCTGCGGTTGCTCGAACAGCTTGGCCGCGATGCGAAGCGGGCGCTGCAGCGGCGAGCCGACGAGCTGACCGCGTGGCTGGATGGCGTGCGGATCAGCCCACGCTTTCCATCCCCGTTGTCCAAGGGGTAGGTGTTTGAACGGCGGGCTGCGACTCGTTCAGCAGTCGACGTTGATGACGATCGGGTTGTACAACGAGCCCCCGGGGGCCTGGCTGCCGTCGATCGGCTACTAAGCGCTGACCTTGCGGCCGGTGCGGCGCTTGCTTGCCGCAGGCCGTGGCAGGCCGAGCGTCTCGGCGAGGAAGTGTCCGGTGTAGCTGTCGGGGTTGGCGGCGACGTCTTTGGGTGTACCCGTCGCGACGATGGTGCCGCCACCGCCCCCGCCCTCGGGGCCCATGTCGACGATCCAGTCCGACGTCTTGATCACGTCGAGGTTGTGCTCGATCACGATGACCGTATTGCCCTTGTCGACAAGGCCGTTCAGCACGGTGAGCAGCTTGCGGATGTCCTCGAAGTGCAGGCCGGTGGTCGGCTCGTCGAGGATGTACACCGTGCGGCCGGTGGACCGCTTCTGCAACTCGGAGGCCAGCTTGACACGCTGCGCCTCCCCGCCGGACAGCGTGGGCGCCGGCTGCCCGAGCCGGACATAGCCGAGCCCGACGTCGACCAGCGTCTGCAGATACCGGTGGATCGAGGTGATCGGCGCGAAGAACTCGGCCGCGTCCTCGATCGACATGTCGAGCACCTCGGAGATGGTCTTGCCCTTGTAGTGCACCTCGAGGGTTTCCCGGTTGTACCGGGCGCCCTGGCACACCTCGCACGGCACATACACGTCGGGCAGGAAGTTCATCTCTATCTTGATCGTGCCGTCACCTGAGCACGCTTCGCAGCGACCGCCCTTGACGTTGAACGAGAATCGGCCCGGCTGATATCCGCGCACCTTCGCCTCTGTGGTGGCCGCGAACAGCGTTCGGATCTTGTCGAACACCCCGGTATAGGTGGCCGGGTTGGAGCGGGGTGTGCGGCCGATCGGCGACTGATCGACCCGGACGAGCTTGTCGACCTTGTCCAGGCCGGTCACCCGGGTGTGCCGGCCAGGGACCTGGCGCGCACCGTTGAGCTTGTTGGCCAGCACCGATGCCAGGATGTCGTTGACCAATGTCGACTTTCCGGAACCCGACACCCCCGTCACGGAGGTGAGCACGCCGAGCGGGAACGCCACGTCGATGTCGCGCAGGTTGTGCTCGCGGGCGCCCACCACGGTGAGCTGCCGACGGCGATCCGCAGGCCGCCGCATCGCGGGCACCTCGATGCTCTCCTTGCCCGAAAGGTAGGCGCCGGTCAGCGAATTCGGGTTGGTCAGCAGTTCGTCGTACGGCCCGCTGTGCACGATCCGGCCGCCGTGCTCGCCCGCCGCCGGGCCGATGTCGACCACCCAGTCGGCATGCGCGATGGTGTCGAGGTCGTGCTCGACAACGATCAGCGTGTTGCCCAGATCCCTCAGCCGGATCAGGGTTTCGATCAGCCGGCGGTTGTCCCGCTGATGCAGCCCGATCGACGGCTCGTCGAGCACATAGAGCACCCCGACCAGACCGGATCCGATCTGCGTGGCCAGCCGAATGCGTTGCGCCTCACCGCCGGACAGCGTGGCCGCGGCCCGCGACAACGACAGGTACTCGAGCCCGACGTCGAGCAGGAACCCCAGCCGCGACTGGATCTCCTTGAGCACCTGCCCGGCGATGGCCTGCTCGCGTGTGCCCAGCGTCAGCGCGTTCAGGAATTCCGCACATTCGGCGATCGACAGCTCGGAGACCTCGGCGATCGACTTCGCTCCGTGCTTTCCCGCGGCCAGCGTGACAGCCAGGATCTCCGGCTTCAGCCGGGTGCCATTGCATTCCGGGCATGGCACGTCGCGCATGAAGCCCTCGAGGCGCTCCTTCATCTGCTCGGAGTCGGTCTGCTCCATGCGGCGCTGCAGGAACGCCATCACACCCTCGAAGTCCGCGTAATACGACCGAGTGCGGCCGTAGCGGTTCTTGTACCGCACGTGCACCTGCTCGTCGCAGCCCTCCAGGATCGCCTTGCGCGCCTTGGCCGGAAGCTTCTTCCACGGCGTGTCGACGTCGAACCCGAGTTGGTCGCCCAGCGACGCCAACATCCGGGTGAAGTACTCGGCGGTGTGGCCCATCGACCACGGGGCAACGGCACCCTCGGCCAGGGTCAGGTCCGGGTCGGGCACGACGAGCTCGGGGTCGACCTCCTTCTTGATGCCGAGGCCGGTGCACTCCGGGCAGGCGCCGTAGGGCGAATTGAACGAGAACGACCGCGGCTCCAGGTCGTCGACGGCCAGCTGGTGGCCGTTCGGGCAGGCCAGCTTCTCGGAGAACCGCTGCTCGCGGTGCTCTGGGGGGCTGTCGGACTCACGGGCCCGATCATCGGGGAACTCCAGCACGACGATGCCGTCGGCCAGGTTCAGCGCCGTCTCCACCGAATCGGTCAGTCGCTGCTTGGCGCTCGGCTTGACCGTCAGCCGGTCGACAACCACCTCGATGTCGTGCTTTTCCTGCTTCTTCAGCGTCGGCGGATCGGTGAGCGAGTGCACCACCCCGTCGACCCGGACCCGGCTGTAACCCTGCGAGTTCAACTTGTCGAAGAGGTCGGCGAACTCGCCCTTGCGGGTCCGCACGACCGGCGCCAGGACCTGGAACCGGGTGCCTTCCGGCATGGCCAGCACCTGATCGACGATCTGCTGCGGGGTCTGCTTGGCGATCCGGTGGCCGCAGACGGGGCAGTGCGGGGTGCCGGCCCTGGCATACAGAAGGCGCAGGTAGTCGTAGACCTCGGTGATCGTGCCGACGGTCGACCGCGGGTTGCGGTTGGTGGACTTCTGGTCGATGGACACCGCCGGTGACAGGCCTTCGATGAAGTCGACGTCGGGTTTGTCCATCTGGCCCAGGAACTGCCGGGCGTACGCCGACAGCGATTCGACGTAGCGGCGCTGGCCCTCGGCGAAGATCGTGTCGAACGCGAGCGACGACTTGCCCGACCCGGACAGCCCGGTGAAGACGATCAGCGCATCGCGAGGTAGGTCGAGGTCGATGCTTCGCAGGTTGTGCTCCCGCGCACCCTTGATGATCAGGCGCTCAGCCAACGGTGTCCTTTCCCAGGCCTTCGAACGACTCCCAGCCCTTTGAACGATGACGTCCCTCTCACGCGACAGAGTTCACGCCTATGCTATGTGCCGCCACCGACAAGGCCGATACCGTGAGGACCATGACAGTCGTCGAGGACAAGTACACCGGCCATGTGGACCCCCGGACCGCGGCTCGCCGCAGCCTTGCGGGCGCGTCGATCGTCAAGGTATCGGTGGGCCCATACGACAACAACGCCTACCTGGTGACGTGTTCCCGAACGGGTGAGACGCTGCTCATCGACGCCGCGAACGACGCCGAGATCCTGCTCGAGCTGATCGAGCGGTTCGCCCCGAAGCTGTCGCTGATCGTCACCAGCCACCAGCATCAGGACCACTGGCTCGCGCTCGCCGAGGTGGCCAAGGCCACCGGGGTTCCGACCGCCGCGCACCGGCTGGACGCCGAGCCCCTTCCGGTCAAGCCCGACCGGATCCTGGCCAACGGGGACACGATCAAGATCGGCGAGCTGTCGTTCGACGTGATCCACCTGCAGGGCCATACGCCCGGGTCGGTCGCGCTGGCGCTGGACGGGGCGGACAGCGCCACTCACCTGTTCACCGGCGACTGCCTGTTCCCGGGGGGCGTTGGCAAGACCTGGAAAAAGGGCGACTTCGAAAAGTTGCTTGGCGACGTGACGGCCCGGGTGTTCGACGTCTACGGCGACTCGACGGTCGTCTATCCGGGTCACGGCGACGACACCACACTGGGCACGGAGCGACCCAATCTCGCTGAATGGAAACAACGCGGCTGGTGACGCTGACGCAGGCTGGGGAGGTGATCGCGGGGGGAAATCGCTTCTGGGCCTTTCGGTTACATGGCGACAAGCCGAGACGTAAAGGTGTTCGCCACTTACTGCGAATTCCACAAGCTGCGTGTGCCCTGGGCCACGAGCGCGATTCCCACCAGCGTCAAGATGGCCACCAGGATCTGTCGGCGACAGCCACGGACCCAGTCATGTAGCAGCCGCAGTGCCGCTTGGGTTTTGGTCGGCGCGACCAAGCCGATCACGAACGCAACCCACAAAGCCGCTTTCCCACGCACTGTTGGCGCGCCCGAATTCGCCAAAATTCGACGTCACGAAACGTAATTCGACACGCAGAAACGACGTTCTCTGGGTTTTCGTTGCGAGGCTCTTCTAGGAGTCCGGCGATGCGAAGGTCTGCCGGGGCAATTCCGGTCGTGTCCGGACGGGTGTTCTCGGGGAGACGCTGCTGGACCGGCGCCGGGGGGCGGCGTGCCCGACGCAGAGGCCCGCGGTCGCGCCGGCCGAGGGGTATCGCGACCACCGGGACAGCTATCGTGCGATGGCGACGTCGCTAGGTTTCGAAGGACATATGTCGTGGGCCGAGGCAATGCCATGACAGCGGCCCAGCTGGTAAGGAGATAGGCATGAATACGGAACAATTCGAGAAGGCCAAGAGCGGCGCCGGATTCATCGCGGCGCTTGACCAGAGCGGCGGCAGCACCCCGAAGGCGCTGAAGCTGTACGGCATCCCCGAGGACGCCTACTCCAATGACGAGGAGATGTTCGACCTCGTCCACGAGATGCGTACCCGCATCATCACCAGCCCCGTCTTCGACGGGGACCGCATCATGGGCGCGATCCTGTTCGAAATGACGATGGACCGCCAGATCGAGGGGCGCCCGTCCGCCGATTACCTGTGGAACGTCAAGAGAATCGTGCCGTTCCTCAAGATCGACAAGGGACTGGCCGACGAACAAGACGGCGCGCAGATGATGAAGCCGATGCCCGGCCTGGACGACCTGTTGGACCGCGCGGTAGCAAACGGCGTCTTCGGCACCAAGGAAAGGTCGTTCATCAAACTGCCCGGCGCCGGCCTAGACGCGGTCGTGGCGCAGCAGTTCGAGGTCGCCCAGCAGGTCCTCGCGAAGGGTCTGGTGCCGATCATCGAGCCGGAGGTCGACATCAACAGCCCGCGCAAAGCCGAAGCGGAAGACCAGCTCAAGGCCGCACTGCTCGACGGTCTGAACGGGCTCCGCGACGATCAACCCGTCATGGTGAAGCTGACGCTGCCGGAAACCGACAACCTGTACAGGGAGTTGGTCGACCACCCAAAGGTGGTTCGGGTGGTGGCGCTGTCCGGCGGCTACAGCCGCGACGAGGCCTGCGAGAAGTTGTCCCGCAACCACGGCGTCATCGCCAGCTTCTCCCGGGCCCTGACCGAGGGGCTTACCGCACAGCAGAGCGACGAGGAGTTCAACGCGACGCTGGACGCCGCGATCGCCGAGATCGCCAAGGCGTCGGCGACCTAGCTAGTTCGGCATCCTCTGGTCGGCCCGCCGCGCAGGCTTTACGGCGTGGTGTGCACGATCAGCACGTCGGTCTTGGACCGGCGTGCGACGTTGGCGGGCACCGACCCCAGAAGCCGCCCGGCGATGGTGCTCAGACCGACGTTGCCAACCACGAGAAGGTCCGCCTTGACGTCCTCGGCGAGGTCGACGAGCGCGTCAACGGGTGCGCCGACGATCGCCTTCTCCTCGACATTCTTCGCCCCCGCCGCGGTTGCGCGTTCGCGCGCTTCGCGCAGGATCGCGTAGATCGGCGCGTTGCCTGCCATCTTGTAGCCCTCGTCCTTAAGCACGTCGGCGGCACGCTGATCGTCACTCTGCGGAAAGTACGCGGTAGCCACAACCACCTTGGCGCCCGACCCGGCGGCGATCTGGCCGGCCTTGTCCACCGCGCGCAGCGACGAATCCGATCCATCCGTGCCGACCACGATGGTCGTGTAGCCGCTCATCGATGCCCTCCTTCGGTTGCAGCGCCAACCGAGACAGTAACCCGTCGTCCGATGAACAGGGGTGCAATTCGCCACACCTGAACCGCATTTGCCCAGGATTTGGTCCTTTTTGCGCTAGCAATGTCACCTCGGGGGCCAGGACGTGACCCCGCCTACACCGGCGGCGCGATGCACGCCCGGCAGGGCCGGCCGCGAGGCCTCCACGGCAAAGTCACTGTCCGAGAACGTATATCGACACGTTCGGCGAACACATAGCAATCTTCGGAACGGCGTCTGGCGATCTACCCGAACGGGCCACGGCGGCAACGGATGTCGAGGTCGCCGGGGGCCGGAATCGTTGAGGTGGTGAAGTCCACCCGATAGGGGTAATCGTCACAGATGACAGCAACCGGCGCCGCAGGCTTTGTCCCTGCGACTCATGACCTCGACGAGCTGGCGTCCGCCGCGCAGGGGTGCAAGGGCTGCGACCTGTACATCGACGCGACTCAGATCGTTTTCGGGGCCGGATCAAGTCGCGCCGACATGATGCTGGTGGGCGAACAACCCGGCGACCAGGAGGATAAGGCTGGCGCGCCGTTTGTCGGACCCGCGGGCAGGCTCCTCGACAAGGCCCTCGCAGCAGCCGGCATCGACCATGACCGCCTCTACGTCACCAATGCGGTCAAGCACTTCAAGTTCACGGTGGCCGAACGCGGGAAACGGCGCATCCACAAGAAGCCCAGCCGCATTGAGGTGGTGGCCTGCCGGCCGTGGTTGCTTGCCGAGCTGGAGGCGGTGGACCCCGATGTCGTGGTACTGCTTGGCGCAACCGCAGCACAGTCGTTGATGGGCAGCACATTTCGGCTCACCGCGCATCGCGGTGAAGAGCTACGACTGCCCGCCGATCTCGACATGGATCCGGCCGTCGTGGTATCTGCACACCCGTCTGCGGTGCTGCGCGGACCGCACAAGAAAAGGGAGGAAGCGTTCGACGACCTCGTGTCCGATCTGCGGTTCGCCTACGGGCTGCTCGCGCGCTGAGTCGCTGAGTTCGGGTCAGCAGCCCCACGCCGCGGGCGGCACCCACTGCGCAACGGCTGGCGGCACCCAATAGCCCACGCCGCACCCTCCGCCGTAGCCCCCGTTCCAGCCGTTCCAGCCCCCGTTCCAGCCGCCGCCATCCCAGCCGCCGCCGTTCCAGCCGCCGCCGCCATCGCCGCCCCAGTCCCCGCCATGGCCGTGGCCGTGGTCGAGCTTCCACGTCATCCCGGGCGTGCCGGGAAGGGGTTGATCGGCGCTGGCAATACCTGCACCCATGCCGAGCGCAGTGAAGGCCAATGCTCCGGCGAGCGTCAATTCCGCCCCGATCTTCTTGATGTTAATGCTCACGTTCAATCACCCACTACTGCAGCTAAATTCGCTTACCGACCCTAGCTTTATCCTATCCCTTGACGGTCTACTCGGTAAGCACCGTCGGCGTAAAATCCACGCACGACGCTGGTCGGCAAACCCTACACATTGTGCTTGGCAATCTAATGAATGCGGCTGTTGCGCTGTCAGTTCGGTGATCGCCTTCGCTTGGCAACACCTCGGAGCTAACGGAGGACGTGGTGCGCAAACGACGTACGCATTAACTAACGCGAACGTCACCACCAGTCTCGGCGGTTGGTGACCAGCGCATCGTGCGCCGTCGAGTAACCACCAACACTGCGCTTCGCGGACCATGCTGTGCCCTCGCAAACCAGATCGTGCGGAACCGGAGGCGACGCGGCCTCGATTGGAGACGTGCCGGGGGCGCCGGGGGCGGGAGGCGGAAGCGCCGACGCGGCGCTGTCCGGCGACTCGGGAATGGTCTGAGGCGAAGCGGCGGGTGCGCGATTCGGTCTTCCCGGGTCTCTCTGACGGCACGGCCACTGAGCGATCGTCGTCGGCGTTACTAAAGCTACTCAAGTGATAATTGTGACGATTACCGAATCGATGCCGAGCAGTGGCGCTCCGGTGGCCGATACCGAAATGTATTGCGCTCGGTGCGGTTTGCAGGCGTATCCGATTTGCCGGAGCTCAGCTGTAGAGAGACTCGAATCGCCTGATCGAGCGTTCGATATCGCCCTTCACCGCCCGCGCGGCGGCCGCTCCGACGGGGCCGAACAACGGTCGCCCGCCGAGGTCGATTTTGACGGTGAACTCACATCCCGACGTGGTCGGCGCGACCGTCATCTTCAGCGCGTACTTGGTGCCACCGACACCGTCGCCGGTCATCTCGAGGAGCCGCGGCGGGTCAACTTCGCGCACCGTCCAGGTGACCCGATTGCGCATGCCCTTCGCACCGGCGACACCGACGATGGTTGCGCCCTTGGCCAATTCGGTCGGCAGCTCGCTACGCCAGCCCTGGTGCATCTGGAGCCAGTCGCCAAGTTCGGACAGATTGGAGGCATGCGCCCAGGCGTCCTCGGGGGTCAGCGACAGATTGCGGGACAGCTCGAGTTTGGCCACGCGCAAATGCTAGACGCCCGGGATCGGCTGACCCGATGCGAGCGGCATGCCCGCCGCGATGCCGCCCTGCGGCCATCCAGCCGGCGAGTCTTCCCACGGCTCTTGGCGGCCGTACGGCGTCAGGTCGAGGAACGGATAGCCGACCGCGGAATGGTCCAGGCCGCGGGCGTACGCCGAATAGGTGTGGAACACGTCCTCGCCGCGGCGCAGGAACACGCTGGCCCCCGGCCAGTCGCCGCGCAGGTCGTCGCCGCCGAAGCCCGCGGCGTGCATCTCGTCGAGCGACTTGTAGTTGTACTCGATCGGCGCCCGCGCCGGATCCAGCGTGACGTGGTAGTCGTAGCTGAAGTCATTGTCCCGCGAGGAGTACCACGGGAAGGTCCAACCATGCTCGTCGCGGTAACGGGCGATGCTGGAATATGGCGCACGGGAGACGCACGCGAACGTGACGCCCTTGGCGTGCAACAGGGCGCGGTCCTTCTCGGTGAATGTCAGGTCCGCCGCGGCGGTGCAGCTCGGGCAGCCTCTGTCGAGCGCGTCGATCCACATGAAGTGGTGGATGTAGAGCTGGGTGCGGCCCTCGAACATGTCCCGCAGCCTCAGTTCGCCGTCGGGTCCCTCGAACACGTAGTCCTTCTCGATCTTCACCATCGGCAGCCGGCGCCGCTCGGCGTTGACGGCGTCGCGCAGGTGTGTGACCTCCCGCTCACGGGCCAGCAGCTTCTTGCGGGCGGCCAGCCAGTCCTCTCGGGTGGCGACATCGGGATATGCAATGGGCGGTGTGGGCATTGGCTTCACTCCTAACGGGAACAGTCGAATTGGCGCCTCTGATTTGGACCTCGCGACGTGTCGAAAGTCATCGCCCGATACCTTGTTGGCATGTGACCGCGATCCGCCAGCGTGACGAGGACCCCGACTAGCGTGACAATCGGACTGATCTGCGCCATTCCGCAGGAACTCGCTTCGCTTCGCGACGTGCTCGACCAGACGAGCAGTGAGGACGCGGCGCACACCCACTTCGACACCGGCACGATCGACGGCCATGACGTCGTGCGGGCCGGCTCCGGGATGGGCAAGGTCAACGCCGCGCTCGTCACCACCCTGCTCGCCGACCGATTCCGTTGCAGCACAATCGTTTTCTCCGGGGTCGCCGGTGGCCTGCACCCCGCACTCGCCATCGGCGACGTCGTCGTCGCCGACCGGATCATTCAGCACGACGCGGGCGTGCTCGAGAACCAGCAGGTGCGGGTATATCAGCCCGGCTACGCCCCGACGACGGCACCACCCTTACCGGTGTTCAGGTGCGGTTCCCGGTCGGCTTCGCCAGCCACAGCACCTTCCAGGAGTTCTACTTCGGGCCCGACCTCCTGCTCGCCCGCCACGACTACCGCGTCGAGATCGACGGCGGATTCTCCGCGATCCAGTACGTCTCGGACTTCGTGGAGGCCGACGGAATCCGGTTGCCGACCAAACGACGGGCCTACCGCTGCGGCGAGGACGGCAAGCCCATCTTCGAGGAGCTCATGGTGTCGATCGATCTCTCCGAGATCCACTTCGCGTAGACGCGATCGCGCCGAGCGCGGCAAGCACGGCGAAGGTCGCGAACAGCCAGCGCGCCACAGTCGCGTCTCCGCCGGCGGTCATGTTGACCACCACGCCGGCCAGCCCGGCGCCGAACGCTGCGCAGATCAGTTGCACGGTGTTGATGGCCGCGGCCGCGGCGGGGCCCTCCGCCGGGTCGTCGACGCAACCCATCGCCCATGCGGACAGGTGCGGCCAGCCGATGCCCACGCCTGCGCCGGTGATCAGCAGGGCCGCCGCCCACGCCGCGACCAACCCGTGCGACGCCTCCGCGGACATCGTCAGCGCACCGACGGCCAGGCCGGCGGCCATTACCAGCGGGGCGACCGCCACCGTCAACGTGATCACCCGGTTGGACCGCAGCGACGCGCTGCCGATCTCGCCGGCCGTCCAGCCGACGGCCAGACCCGCACCGAGAAACCCGGCAGCCACGGGCGTGAGGTGCGCCAGCCGCTGACCGAACAGCGGCACGAACATGTCGACCATCGTCGCGGCCATCAGCACGCCGAGCGTCAGGTAGATCCACTTCAACGGGCCCGGACCAAAGGCGCTGGGCGGCAGGACCGCCGCGGGTAGTCGGCGGTCGACGACCACGAACACGCCGACGAGTCCGGCGCCGAGGCCCAGCAGTGCCGCGGTCGCGCGGACATCGTGTGGGATCCCGGCGACGCTGACCGCCAAGGCGGAGGTGCCAAGCAGAATCAGCGACCACACCGGGATCGGGGTGCGCGCGTCGACCGCATCGACGTCCTTGTTGGCGACGTCCTTGTTGGCGGGCAGGACGATCGGGACCAGCACCGCCATCGCGGCGGTCAGCACGACCAGCACACCGAACGCCCACCGCCACGAACCGAATTGGGCGAACAGGCCACCGGCGGCGGGCCCGACCAACGTACCGACTCCCCACATCGCCGACACCAACGCGGAAGCCTTGGTCCACAACGAACTTGGCAGCGCGGTGTTGATCACCGCATATCCGAGCCCGGCCAACAGTCCACCCGCCGCTCCCTGGATGGTGCGGCCCACCAGAAGAAACTCCATGGTCGGTGCGGCCGCACAGGCCAGGCTTCCGGCACCGAATACGCTCAGGCCCAACAGATATGCCCATCGCGGCCCCAGCCGCATCAGCAGCGAGTGAACCGTGGTCGCCGCCATCACCGAAGCGACCAGATACACCGTCGTCACCCATGCGTACAACCGCTGGCCACCGATGTCGGCGACGGCACTCGGCATCAGGCTGATGGTCAGGAACTCGTTGGTCGCGTAAAGAGCGACACCGCCCGCGAGCACGGTCGAGGCCCCAAGATTTTTCGGGCCCAACAGCTCTCGCCAGCTGCCCGGTGAAATCGATGCGGTGTCGGTCAAGCCCCGGGCCGGTGTCACTTGAGGCCCGCGGCGTCCATGCCGCGCAGCTCCTTCTTCAGGTCGGCGATCTCGTCGCGGATCCGAGCCGCCAACTCGAACTGCAGATCCCTCGCGGCGGCCATCATCTGCTCGGTCAGATCCCTGATCAGGTCGGCCAGCTCCGCACGCGGCATGTTGGTCGTGTCACGGCCTTCGAAGATCCCGGCGCTGACGGCGCGGCCCGGCTCACCCTGCGCGCGACGCCCGCGCGAAGCGTTGCGACCCGACCCGCCCACCTCGATGTCGTCGGCCTCCCGGTAGACCTGATCGAGAATGTCGGCGATTTTCTTGCGCAACGGCGTGGGATCGATGCCGTTGGCCTCGTTGTAGGCGATCTGCTTCGCGCGACGCCGCTCGGTCTCGTCGATGGCCTCCTGCATCGACTCGGTGATGTTGTCGGCGTACATGTGCACCTCGCCGGAAACGTTCCGGGCGGCGCGGCCGATCGTCTGGATCAGGCTGCGCGTTGATCGCAGGAACCCCTCCTTGTCGGCGTCCAGGATCGCCACCAGCGACACCTCGGGCAGGTCAAGGCCCTCCCGCAGCAGGTTGATACCCACCAGTACGTCGTACTCGCCGAGGCGCAGCTGCCGGAGCAGCTCCACGCGGCGCAGCGTGTCGACCTCGGAGTGCAGGTAGCGCACCCGGATGCCCATTTCGAGCAGGTAGTCGGTGAGGTCCTCGGCCATCTTCTTGGTCAGCGTGGTGACGAGTACCCGTTCGTCTGCCTCCGCGCGTTTGCGGATCTCGCCGATCAGGTCGTCGATCTGGCCCTTGGTCGGCTTGACGACCACCTTCGGGTCGACCAGCCCGGTCGGGCGGATCACCTGCTCGACGAACTCGCCGCCGGACTGGCTGAGTTCGTAGGGTCCCGGCGTGGCGGACAGGTACACCGTCTGGCCGATCCGGTCGGCGAACTCCTCCCAGGTCAGGGGACGGTTGTCGACCGCCGACGGTAACCGGAAACCGAAGTCGACGAGGTTGCGCTTGCGGGAGATGTCGCCCTCGTACATGCCGCCGATCTGCGGCACCGTGACGTGGGACTCGTCGATGACCAGCAGGAAGTCCTCTGGGAAGTAGTCGAGCAGCGTGGCGGGTGGCGAGCCGGGACCGCGGCCGTCGATGTGCCGCGAGTAGTTCTCGATACCCGAGCAGAAGCCGACCTGGCGCATCATCTCCACGTCGTAGTTGGTCCGCATCCGCAGCCGCTGCGCCTCCAGCAGCTTGCCCTGGCCCTCGAGTTCGGCCAGCCGGTCCTCGAGCTCCTGCTCGATCGTCGAGATCGCGTGGGTCATCCGCTCGGGGCCGGCAACGTAGTGGGTGGCCGGGAAGATCCGCAGCGAGTCGACCTTGCGGACGACGTCACCGGTCAGCGGGTGCAGGTAGTACAGCTCCTCGACCTCGTCGCCGAAGAACTCGATCCGAACGGCCAGCTCCTCGTACGACGGGATGATCTCGACGGTGTCGCCGCGCACCCGGAACGAGCCGCGGGTGAACGCCACGTCGTTGCGGTTGTACTGGACGTCGACCAGCAAGCGCAGCAGGCCGTCGCGCGGCACCTCGTCGCCGACCTTCAGCTCAACCGACCGGTCCAGGTACGACTGCGGGGTGCCAAGACCGTAGATGCAGGACACCGACGCCACCACCACGACGTCGCGCCGGGACAGCAGGCTCGACGTCGCCGAGTGCCGCAGACGCTCCACGTCGTCGTTGATGGAGCTGTCCTTCTCGATGTAGGTGTCGGTCTGCGCGATGTACGCCTCGGGCTGGTAGTAGTCGTAGTACGAGACGAAGTACTCAACGGCGTTGTGCGGCAACATCTCCCGCAACTCATTGGCCAGCTGGGCGGCCAGCGTTTTGTTCGGTGCCATCACAAGGGTGGGGCGTTGCAGCCGCTCGATCAGCCACGCCGTCGTCGCCGATTTACCGGTGCCGGTGGCGCCGAGCAGGACGATGTCACGCTCCCCCGCGTTGATCCGGCGCTCCAGCTCAACGATGGCGGCGGGCTGGTCACCGGCGGGCGCGTACTCGCTGACCACCTCGAAGCGGCCGCCGGCACGGACGATCTCGTCGACGGCGCGATACTCCGAGTGCGCAAGCACGGGGTGTTCGGTCGCGAAAGCCATGATCACCAGGGTAGAACCAGGTACCGACAGAGTCTGTTCCAGCACTATCCTTGACCCATCCACGCTCCCAAGAACGAGACTTTCGACCTCGTGGCCCGCACCAACACCGATCCGAAGGGCATTGTGCGGGCTGTGGACGTATACACCGTCGAGCCCTGGGGCCTCTACATGGCCCGGCCCACGCCGGGCCGCGCCCAGTTCCACTACATGGAGTCGTGGCTGCTGCCGTCACTGGGATTGCGCGCCACCGTGTTCCATTTCTACCCCGGCCATGAAGTCGACCAGGATTACTACCTGGACGTTGGCCTCTATGTTGCGGGGCCGACCGTGTGGCATTCCGAGGACCATTACCTGGACCTGGTGGTCCGCACCGGTGTCGGGGTGGAGTTGTCCGACGTCGACGAGCTGCTGACCGCGGTCCGGCACGGCCTGCTGACCCCCGAAGCAGGCGAACACGCGGTACGCACGGCCGTGGCCGCGATCGACGGGCTGTCCCGGCACGACTACGACCTCGCCCGCTGGCTGGCCGGCCAGGGCATGGCGCTGACCTGGCGCAGCGGGTAGGCGGTTTTCGACGCGCAGCGGCGCGGGTACCCACCCCATGCCAGTACCACGCCGCGTCAAGGAGGTTTGCCGATGACCAAATTCACCGTCCCCGGCCTGTCGCAGAAGTCGGGTGCCGAGGTATCCGACCTGCTTCAGAAGCAGCTCAGCACCTACAACGATCTACACCTGACACTCAAACACGTGCACTGGAACGTCGTCGGGCCGAACTTCATCGCCGTCCACCAGATGATCGACCCTCAGGTCGTCCTGGTCCGCGCCTACGCCGACGAGGTGGCCGAACGCATTGCCGCACTGGGCCACTCACCCAAGGGCACGCCCGGTGCGATCATCCACGACCGGACCTGGGACGACTACTCGATCGCCCGGGATACCGCCCAGGCGCACCTGGCCGCGCTCGACCTCGTCTACACCGGGTTCCTCGAGGACACCCGCAAGTCCATCGAGCGGCTGGGCGACCTCGATCTTGTCACCCAGGAAATCTTGATCGAACACGTCGCCGAGCTGGAGAAGTTCCAGTGGTTCGTGCGGGCGCACCTGGAAAACGCGGGCGGAACGCTCGCCCACGAAGGCGCCTCGACCGAACGGGCCGCCGCCGGAACCGCGAAACGCAAGTCGGCGGGCCGCAGCTAGCCCGGATGTGCGCAGAACAATTCGAAGGGCGTTCTGATGACGGACTACACGTTGCCCGGCCTGGACTACGACTACGGAGCCCTGGAGCCGCACATCTCGGGCCATATCAACGAACTTCACCACAGCAAGCATCACGCCACGTACGTCAAGGGCGCCAACGATGCACTGGCCAAGCTGGCCGAAGCCCGCGAGCGCGGCGACCACACCGCCATCTTCCTCAACGAGAAGAACCTGGCGTTCAACCTCGGCGGGCACATCAACCACTCGATCTGGTGGAAGAACCTTTCGCCGGACGGCGGTGACAAGCCCACCGGCGACCTCGCCGCGGCGATCGACGAGGCGTTTGACTCCTTCGACAAATTCCGCGCGCAATTCGGTGCGGCCGCCAACGGACTGCAGGGCTCCGGCTGGGCCGTGCTCGGCTACGACAGCTTCGGCGGGAAGCTGCTGACGTTTCAGCTGTATGACCAACAGGCCAACGTGCCGCTGGGCATCATCCCGCTGCTTCAGGTCGACATGTGGGAGCACGCGTATTACCTGCAGTACAAGAACGTCAAGGCCGACTACGTCAAGGCATTCTGGAACGTGGTCAACTGGGCCGACGTCGACCGGCGTTTCGCCGCGGCGGCGAAGACCCCCGGGCTTGCACACGATATGTTGGCGCGGTAGAACCGGCCGACGTGAAAACCGTTCTCCGGCAATAAGCTATCGATGTTGTAGCCGGACACCCTTCGGGGAATGTCGGGAAAGCGGGAGCGGATGTCGTTGGCGTAGCGGTCAACACGCATGCCCCGGTAAATCTCGGAGCGCCGCCCGCCGTCGCCAATTATCCGCGCGAATTCCTGGTCGTCGGTCGCGCCAACCCACATGCGGGTGCCGTCGTAGGTCAGCACCTCCATCCGGCGCAGCGAGTCGGCCATCTTGCCGTAGGCCTGCGCGGTGGATCCGCAGGAGTTGTTGGCGATCATTCCGCCGATCGTGCAGCTGACGTGGGTGGCCGGTTTCGGGCCGACCATCCAGCCCGTCGATTCGAGTTGGTTGTTGACATCGTCGAGGGCGATTCCTGTTGCAGTACTTGGTCCAGTCCAATACCACCGCGGTGTTGCAGCACTGCCCGGCCAGGCTGGTACCGCCGCCCCTTGACAGCACCGGCACGTCGAACTCGCGGCACACGGCGACTACGCTCGCCGCGGCGTCCGGTGTTCTCGGCACCACCACGCCGATGGGCACCTGGCGGTAGTTCGACGCGTCGGCTGAGTACGTGGCCGTTGTGCCGGCGTCGAACCGGACTTCCCCGTCCACCCGCTGGATCAATCGGGCTTCGAGCATCGAATTTTGCACGCTGACACGCTCCTGTGAGAGTCCTTGCCGTGTTTCATTCAAACCGCCGCGGGTACTCCGGCACACGACGGCGATATCGCTGAATGCCCCCGAGCGACAAGGAGAAACATGGCTCAACAGGTGGCCGATTACATCGTTTCCCGGTTGCGCCAGTGGGACATCCGGCACGTCTTCGCCTATCCGGGCGACGGCATAAACGGACTCGTGGCGGCGTTCGGCCGCGCCGACAACCACCCGAGGTTCATACAGGCCCGGCATGAGGAGATGGCGGCGTTCGAGGCGACCGGGTACGCCAAATTCTCGGGCACCGTCGGGGTGTGCATGGCGACGTCCGGGCCCGGCGCGATCCATCTGCTCAACGGCCTCTACGACGCGAAACTCGACCACGTTCCGGTGGTTGCGCTCGTCGGGCAGACTGCACGCAGCGCGATGGGCGGCCACTACCAACAGGAGGTCGACCTGCAGGCACTGTTCAAGGACGTCGCAAGCGACTACCTGGTCGAGGTGAACGTGGCCAGCCAGCTTCCGAACGCGCTCGACCGTGCCATCCGCACCGCACAGACCAGACGCGCGCCTACGGCCGTGATCATCCCGTCGGATCTACAGGAGGAGCCGTATTCGCCGCCCGGACACGAATTCAAGGAGGTGCCCTCGAGCCCGCCCAGCAACGGCTACCCGGTGTTGCGCCCGGCCCAGGACCTGATCGAACGGGCCGCCGACATTCTCAACGGCGGTGCGAAGGTGGCGATATTGATCGGCCAGGGCGCGCGCTCAGCGGCGGCGCAGGTGCGCCGGATCGCCGAGCTAACCGGAGCGGGTGTAGCAAAGGCGCTGCTGGGTAAGGATGTGCTGCCCGACGATCTGCCATACGTGACCGGCTCGATCGGGCTGCTGGGCACCCGGCCGAGCTACGAGCTGATGCGCGACTGTGACACGCTGCTGATTGTCGGCTCGAATTTCCCCTACACCCAATTCCTTCCGGATTTCGGTCAGGCCCGTGCGATCCAGATCGACATCGACGGCACCGCGATCGGCATGCGGTATCCATGCGAGGTCACCATTGTCGCGGATGCGTCCGCCGCGCTCGACGACCTGATCCCGCGGCTGCAGCGCAAATCCGACCGGTCGTGGCAGGAGCAGGTGGAGCGCAACGTCGCGCGCTGGTGGGAGACGATGGAACGGCAGGCCATGGTGTCGGCCAAGCCGGTCAACCCGATGCGCGTCGCTTGGGAGCTGTCGGCACAACTTCCCGCAAACGCGATCGTTACCGCTGATTCGGGGTCGTCGACCAATTGGTACGCGCGCTGCCTGCGATTCACCGAGGGCGTGCGTGGCTCTCTGTCCGGAACACTGGCCACGATGGGGCCCGGTGTGCCCTACGCGATCGGCGCCAAGTTCGCTCACCCCGACCGGCCCGCCATCGCGATGGTCGGCGACGGCGCGATGCAGATGAACGGGCTGGCCGAACTGCTGACGATCAAGCGGTATCACAACTTGTGGCAGGATCCGCGCCTGATCGTGTGCGTGTTCCACAACAACGACCTCAACCAGGTCACTTGGGAGCTACGCGCGATGGGCGGCGAACCGAAGTTCGAAGAGTCGCAATCGCTTCCCGATGTGTCATACGCCGACCTGGCCCGCACGATGGGCTTGAACGCGGAATCGGTCGACGACCCCGAAGCCCTCGCCGGGGCGTGGGGCCGGGCACTTGCCGCGGACGCCCCCACGGTGCTGGACGTACGCTGCGATCCCGAGGTGCCGCCCATCCCGCCGCATGCGACGTACGAACAGATCAAAGACTTGGCCGCGTCGGTTCTGAAGGGCGACCCGAACGCGTGGCATCTGATAGTGCAGGGCGCCAAAGTGAAGTCACAGGAATTCGTTCCGCACCGCGGATGACTGCCGCCCTTGCGGCCCCCCGGTGCGAAGACGGGTTTATGCGAACTGGTCGATCGAGCAGCGCGTTGACGCCTACCCGGCACACCACGGGTTGATGGACCTTACGACGCGTTGCTGGAACGCGTGATGGCAAATATTGGTCCAGGGACTACGTTTCCCCGGGCATGGCGGCGGGTAGCCACGAGACCGATGACCAATCGAAAAGACGGATCGGCTACGCAAACGGATGCGGGAATCGTTGAATCCAAAAACGGC
>DATARY010000233.1:0-4442 GCA_036263935.1 Mycobacterium sp. | reverse complement strand
CCCGTCGCCGCGGACGCTAGTCGCGGTTGGGCGCGTTCGGAGGAAGATCGGTAACCGGGCAGTCACCTGCATCTTGGATACCGTGCTTCAAATTCGGACAGCGGTCAGTCCCCCGTCATGCCCTATGACCACCAAGTCGTTCGTAGGCTTCGTCACCGATCGAACCGAGACGTCGAGCCGGATCACACGCGGAATCCCGCCGGCGGCCAGGTCCGCACCCGCACCGTGTCATCGACACCGCCGCTGACCACGACAGGGCGCCCGTGCAGCTCGCCGACAGCCACCGCGCTGACCGGGCCGGTGTGGCCGGTGAACGGCTCGCCGACCGGGTCACCGCTGCCCAGGTCCCACATCCGCACCGTGGCATCGACACCGCCGCTGACCACGACCGGGCGCCCCTGCATAACCCGTGGATCAGTCGCGACCGCCTGATGTCCAAGCGCACGGGAGGACGTCGAGAAGCTGGCCGGTATGGCCTTGCTGACCGGCGCGCCGGTGCGAGTCGACCTTACGTCAATCAAATCCGCTGTGCGACTGCGGCATTGACCGCTTGGTCGAGGAACTCAGGTGGAATCTTGGGCCATTCGCGGCGCCACTGACCGGACCGTTGATCGGCTTGCAGTTCCGAAAGCGTCGCCGCGACATACGGACCACCGTCGACGAGGTAACGCACTATCCCCAACTGCGCGCATTGCGCCGCGACGGTCGCGACAGCGGTCTTCGCCTCGTCGACGCGTCCGGCGGCAGAAAGGCTCGCACCCAACAGACGACGCGCTCGCAGCAACGCCTCTGGGCGGTTCGGCGACGTGGTTCGGTCGACCCACTCCTGCGCCCATCGGCAGGCAAGCTCCTTTTTGTCGGGGTCGTCGGCCGCCATCAGCAGCCGGATGGCCGAGGCCTCCTCGAACTGGACCGTGATCTCGTCGATCGCGTCCACCGGCTCGCGGCGCAGCTCATAGGAAGTCGGCGGCCAGGTATCAGAATCCGTATGCGGCGGAAGCCCGAGGCGGGTGCGTTCGTGCTCGGCCATCGCCCGCAGGCGGTTCAGTAAGAGTGCCCGCGCGACTCGGATGGCCTCGTCGAGCCGTTGACCGGCCGCATGCCGGTCGCCCTGTAGCGCCTTGATTCTGGCGGCGATGACGTAGCGGGCGATCTTGAAGTCGACCGAGCCACCCTCGGGCCCGAGCTTGTAGCCCTCCTCGAGCAGGCGGGCGGCCTCGTCGAGATCGCCTCGCTCGTAGAGCAATTCGCCCAGCGCCGAGCTCGCCAGCCGGGCGGTGTAGGAATGACTGCCGCCGGACCGCTTCGCGATCTTTAGGGCCTTGCGGAAGCAGGCCTCCGCCGTCGTGACGTCGAGCATCAACCGGTGCGCGAGCCCCGTGTAGCACAGTCCGTGAACGATGTTGAAGGTGTCGTGGTTGTCCTCCGCGTATGGTGCCGCCCACGCTTGGATTCGGTTTACTTCGTCGAGGTTGTAGCGATATGCCGCG
The DNA here is from genome assembly GCA_036263935.1 of Mycobacterium sp. Classification (GTDB taxonomy): domain Bacteria; phylum Actinomycetota; class Actinomycetes; order Mycobacteriales; family Mycobacteriaceae; genus Mycobacterium. Next base: position 2,952 of record DATARY010000233.1, on the reverse strand, counting down.
GCGAACGTCGCCACGTTGGCGGCTACGCCTACGGCGAACGGACGCAGGCGGTCTCGCCGCGCCAGACACGGTGCGATGTGTTCGTCGATGCCCGCGAGCCGGTCGGAGCGCAGGTCCGCCACCCCGCGCACGACGCCGCCTTCCGCACGGATGTCGGCGATCTCGTCGTCGGTGAGGCCACAAGACTGCAGGCCCGATTCCATGAGGGCCAGTGCGTGCTCGGCGGCCGGAATCCGGTGCAACACGATGTTGGCCCAGGCCAGGGCCAGCTGCAGCGGTGGATCGGACTGCACTACGCCGGCCGGCAGCTTGCCCATCAGCCCGATGAGCGTGGCCATTTGCGAGTTCGCCACTAGATCGATGCCGTCGTTCTCGACGAGCTTCACCGCCCGCTGGTCATCGCCGGCGGCCAGTGCGTGATCGACCGCCTCGCTGACCAATCGGTGCTCTGCGAACCACGTCGAGGCCACGCGGTGCAGCCGCTCGACCCGCTCGGGCTGGTCACGGCCGAGCCGGTGCCGCAGGAAGTCGAGGAACAGTTGGTGGTAGCGGAACCACTGCTCATCGATCCGGCGCAGGAACAGGTCGCGCTCCTCGACCTGCTCGAGCATCGCCTGCGCGTCCTGCACGCCGGACAACGCCGACGCCAGGTCCCCGCAGATCCGCTCGGTGATCGAGGTGGTCAGCAGGAAATCGAGCATCGACGGTTCCAGCGTGTCGAGCACGTTCTCGGCGAGGAACTCGCTGATCGCGTGGTGGCGGCCGGTCATCGTGCCGATCAGCCGGACGGGATCGTCGCGGCCGCGCAGCGACAGCGACGCCAGCTGCAGTGCCGCCACCCAACCGTCGGTCTTGGCGGTCAGCTCCTCGACGTCGGTGCGGTCAAGCTCCAGCCCACTCAGCTCGACGAGGAAGTTCTCCGATTCACCCACGTCGAAACGCAGTGCCGTGGTGTCGATTTCGACGAGTTCGTCCTGCATCCGCATCCGGCTCATCGGCAGGCCGCTCTGGCTGCGGCTGGTCATCACGACGGTCAGTCCGGCAGGGACGTTATCCAGCAGGTAACGCATCGCCGCGAAGGTCGCCGGGTCGGTGACCCGCTGCCAGTCGTCGATCACCAGGGTCATACGCGCGCCGCTCTGATGGATCTCGTTGATCAGCGAGGTAAGTACGTAGCGCTCGGCTTCGTCGCCGTGCTCCTCGAGCACCTCACCCAGCTCGGTCGCCAGCGCGGGCGTCACCGCGCGAATGGCCTCGATCAGATGCGACACGAACCAGACGACGTTGTTGTCGTCGTGGTCGACGGTCAGCCAAGCCACCGCCACGCCTTCGGCGGTCAGCAACTTCGCCCATTGGGCGGCCAGCGTGCTCTTGCCGAAGCCCGTTGGGCCGTGAATCACCGTGAGCTTCTTGCTCTGTCCGGCCCGCAGGATGTGGACCAACCGCGCACGATCGACCAAATGCTTCGTCGACACCGGTAGTTGGAACCGGGTGGCCGGTGCCGGGGGCGTCCACGTCCGCGCCGGATATGAACTCGATGGCGTGCCAGGCGACCGCGTCGGGTTGTACCGGATCGTCGGCGCCGGTATGGGTACGGGCATGTCGTCGACCGGCAAGCCGTGCTGCCGCTGCACCTCGCGCAACTGTTCCCCGAACGCCTCCGCGGTCGCGGGTCGGTCTTGGACATTCCGGGACATCGCTTGCTCGATGACCGCGCACACGTCGGCCGGCAGACCGCTGTCTCGCAGGTTCGGCAGCGGGTGGTTGGTGATCCGCAGGAACTGGGCCACCATCTGTTCGCCTTGGCGGCGTTCGAACACGGCATGGCCTGTGCCCGCGCAGAATAATGTCGACGCCAGGCTGTAGACATCCGAGGTCACGCCCGGTGGTTGGCCGAGCATCACCTCTGGGGCGGTATACGCCGGCGAACCGGTGACCGCGCCGTCCGCGGTCTCGAACCCGCCGATGATCCGGGCGATCCCGAAATCCGTCAGCTGCGGTTCGCCGTACTCGGTGAGCAGGATGTTCGCCGGTTTGACATCGCGATGCAGTGTCTCGCGTCGGTGCGCGGTTTCCAGCGCGCCCGCGAGTTTCACGCCGATGTGCAACGCGTCCGCCCAACCGACGGGCCCGTTGTCGTGGATCTTGGCCTCCAACGAACCGTGCGGGTGGTACTGCATCACGATGTATGGCCGCCCGGTGGCGGTCGTCCCGACCTGGAAGATGTTGACGATGTGCGGATGCCCGGACAGCTTGCCCATCGCCACCTGTTCGCGCACGAACCGCTCCAAATTGTCGGGCTCGAGATCCGCGGTCAGCACCTTAACCGCGACGACGCGATCCAGCGCGCGCTGGCTGCTGCGATACACCACCCCGAATCCGCCGCGGCCGATCTCCTCGGGATCGACGAATCCGGCAGCCACCAACTCCGCCGCGATCCCGGCGTGCACATCCCCCTGCGTCGGCAGCGGCTCGCTTTTGGCCATCGGTCGCCTCGATGTCTAGGACGCCATGGCCGAACCATGGCCACCTGACCTGAGCATAAACCGACACGCCGCGCGCCGACGGCCGATGAGTCTGCTTCGGTTTGATGCCCGCGGCTGAACGTGGGCGCGACGGCCCGGTCGACGATGCGTGGTTGATCCCAGGGATCGTCAAACGGACGGCTGTCGACGCACTTTGCCGATCACATGCATCGTTGTCGGGACACGAAAACCGCAGGCCGTATCTTCTGGGCTGTGCTGTCCCGAAATCGTTCGATTGGGGGTTCCTGCGGCCGTGAAGCCGCGTCAAGCTCGGGTGCCTGGGTGTTTCGTGTCCGCGGCACTGTCAAGTCGAGGTCCTGTGGACGTTCTGCTAGCCGCATAAGCCTCATACGTCACGCGCGACCTGGTGAATCGCGGAGACGAACTGGCGAAAATTGCCCTCGGATTGCTGAAGTTGACAGTGCCC
>DATARY010000227.1:0-12464 GCA_036263935.1 Mycobacterium sp. | reverse complement strand
GGCGGTGTACTCACCGACGGAGTGCCCGCAGGCGATCGCACCCTCGACGAACGCACCCTGCTCACGCATCTCGGCGACCTGCGCGGCCGCCACCGTCGCCATGGCGACCTGGGTGAACTGCGTCAGGTACAGCACGCCCTCAGGGTGCTGATAGTGCACACCGCTGGCGATCAGGCTGGTCGGATTGTCGCGAACCACGTGCAGAACCGAGAAGCCGAGTGTCTCGCGGGTGAACTTGTCGGCGGTGTCCCACACCTTGCGGGCCGCCTTGGATCGGGCACGGACCTCCATGCCCATGCCCTTGTGCTGGATGCCCTGTCCGGGAAACGCGTACACCGTCTTCGGCGCGGCCAACTGTGCGGTCGCCGACATCACAAGTTCGTTGTTGACGCGGGCAGCGACCTCGACGATCTCTGCGCCACGGTCGATCCCGACGCGGTCGACGCGGAAGTCGATGTCGTCGCCAGGGAGCACCATGCCGAGGAAGCGGGATGTCCACCCGACGACCGTGGCGGGCGGGGCGGGCTTGCCGTCGGTGGCGGTGACGACGTGCTGCGCGGCGGCCGACAGCCACATGCCATGCACGATGGGCGATTTCAGTCCGGCAAGCAGTGCGGCGGCGCGATCGGTGTGGATCGGGTTGTGATCACCGGAGACCACTGCGAACGCGCTCATGTCGGTCGGTGCGGTGACGGTGACATCGCGGCGCCGGCGACGCGGGGTATCCGTCGCGTTGTCGGTCATCGCCCCCCCGGCGCGCGGCGGATCGGCGAGTTCGGCCGCACCGGTGCGGCCGCGGATGGCGAACCGCTCCTCCAGCTTGGCCAGCTCGGTGCCGTCGGCGTCGGCGATTGTCACCAACACCGGGATGACGCGCCCATACTCGGTGTCGCTGGCCGCCGAAGCCGTTGCGGTGACTGTCAATTCGGCGGTCGTCTTGGGCATCGGCTTGAGCAGGTGCGCGGCGTGGTCGAGGTGCACAAGGCTCAGCAGGCCCTCGACGACGGGGAATCCGTCGTCGGTGACGGCTGCGCCGATTGCGGCGAAGACCGCGGGCCAGCAGTGGCCGACGAGCGCATCAGGCACCAGCGTCAGACCCGATGCCAGCGGGGCGCCGAACGTTGCGGTCACACCGGTGTGGTCGGCAACGTGCTCGGGATCCCAGTCGACGCTCACGGTCGCGGTGTCGTTGTGCACCGGCGGCAAGGAGTCGGGTCCGTCGACGCCCGCGGCGATGGCGAGCACCGAGCGCATCGCGGTCGACGCGTCTTCGACGGTGACGACGGGCATGCCCCCGTCGACCGTGCAGGGCGGCAGCGTGAAGCGGATGTCGATCCAAATGTCGCTGAGCGGGACGCTCAGGGTCAGCGCGTCGCCGACGAGCTCCAGCCGCGCACCGGTGGATGGGTGTGTGGCACTGCGGTTTTCGTTGACCTGCCACTCGTCGGGCTCGCCGATGCGATGCACAGGGTTGATGGCGGTGCGTCCGGCCCACAGCACGTCCGGCGAGTCAAGCACGACCGCGAGCGGGCCGGTCACGTCGGCGCGGGCCTGTCGGCGGGAGACCGCAGGCGTCGGCTGCACACCAGTGGCCAGCAACTCGTCGATCGAGGCCTGCTCGAAGCGGTCCAGCAGCACGCCCACCGGCTCGTCCATCCGGGTGATGCCGGCCACCGACTGCGTGCCGGGGATGATGCACACCTGATCGGCGGTGTAGCGCGCATCGTGAGCCTGCCATAGCGAGTCGCTGCGCCACCAGCGCCGGACGTCCTTGTCGATGACGGGCACGAAGTTCACCGGCTTGCCCATCGTCTTGCACAGCGTGATGAAGAACGGCACATCGGCCGGGTGCAGCTTGAGCGTCTCGGCGTCGGGGTAGCGCGCCAGCAGCGCGGCGATCGCGCGATCCGGCTGCTCCAACAACGCCTCGTCCGCGAACAGCGTTTCGATCGGACCCGAATCCTGTTGGTGTAGACGGGCTTCCGTGCGCTTGAGCATCTCGGCGAACCGGTCGCGCCAGGTGTCAGCGATCCACGGGCTGTCCTGTGATGCGGTGTCGGCGGTGCTGTCGCCGTCGCCGATCGTCAGCTCGACATAACGCTGCAGCCACTGCAGGTAGGTCATGCCTCCGACGTCGCCGAAGTACGGCTTGGCGGTGTTGGCCATCGCAGCGATGAGCTCGTCGCGGCGGGCGGCCACGGCCTCCGCATCACCGGCAACCTCGTCGAGCAGCCGGCCGCAGCGCGACGCGGTGTTGTCGATCTCGTGGATGTCGGCGCCGAGCTGGCTGCGGCTGGAAGCCATGCCGCCCTGCGCTTTTCCGGCAGTGATCCAGTGGTCGGTGCCGTTGGTCTCGACCAGCATCCGCTTGACCGACGGTGATGTGGTCGATTCCTTGGTCGCCATCGCAGCGGTGCCGACCAGAATGCCGTCGACCGGCATCGCCGGGAAGCCGTAGCCTTCCGCCCACCGGCCGGACAGGTACTCCGCCGCCCGCTCCGGGGTGCCGACGCCGCCGCCGACGCAGATCGTGATGTTGGTCAGCTTGCGCAACTCGGCGTACGTCGACAACAGAAGATCGTCGAGGTCCTCCCACGAGTGGTGACCCCCCGCGCGGCCACCCTCGATGTGTGCGATCACGTCCTTGCCGGGCACCTCTGCGGCGATCTTGATAACCGATTTGATCTGGTCGATGGTCCCGGGCTTGAACACCACGTGGCTGATGCCAACGCTGTTCAGTTCGTCGATAAGCTCGACGGCTTCCTCCAGATCGGGGATACCCGCGCTGACGACCACGCCGTCGATCGGCGCGCCTGACTGACGGGCCTTCTGCACCAACCGTTTTCCGCCGACCTGCAGCTTCCACAGGTACGGGTCGAGGAACAGCGAGTTGAACTGGACGGCACGACCGGGCTCCAGCAGTCCGGTGAGTTCCGCGATGCGGGCCTCGAAGATCTCCTCGGTGACCTGGCCGCCACCGGCCAACTCGGCCCAATGGCCGGCATTGGCGGCGGCGGCGACGATCTTGGCGTCGACGGTTGTTGGGGTCATGCCGGCCAGCAGGATTGGCGAGCGACCGGTCAGCCGGGTGAACTTGGTGGACAGCTTGACCGAGCCGTCGGGCAGCTTGACCGCCGACGGCGCGTAGCTCGACCACGCGGGCGCGACCTCCGGCTCGGCGCCGACGGTGAACAGGTTGCGCTGCCCCGCGCGGGTCGCGGCCGGGACGATGCCGACGCCGAGACCGCGGATGACCGGCGCGGTCAGGCGGGTCACGGTGTCACTCGGGCCCAGGTCGACGATCCACTTCGCACCTGCGTCGTGCAGCCGCTCGATCTCGGCCACCCAGTCGATTGGGCGGACGAAGATGGATTCGGTCATCTCGTGGGCGAGTTCGGCGTCGATGCCACACTTGGCGGCCCACAGGTCGACCACCTCGACGCCGTCGGCGAGCCGGGGGGTGTGGAAGCCGACCTCCACCTGCACACCGTGGAACTCGGGGCCGAACACCGCGCCGCCGCGGATCTTGTTCTTGCGCTCGGCCTCTTCCTTTTCGGTGATCTTGCTGCAGTACAGCTCTAAGCGGCCCAGCTGCTCCGGCGTGCCGGTGATGACCACGGATCGCCTGCCGTTGCGGATGGACAGCACGGGCGGCAAGACGGTGCGAACGTCCTTGGAGAACTCGTCGAGGAGCTCGGCAATGCGGTCCGGGTCGACGTTGGTCACCGACACCATCGGCGACTTGTCGCCCCGGCCGACCATGCCGCGGCGGCGCGACACCAGGGAACCGGCCGCGCCAATCAGCTGCAGCAGCGCCAGCAGTTCGGCGTCGTTGGCGCCCCTGGCCCGAAGCGATTCGCAGGCGATGATGCCCTGTGAGTGCCCGGCCATCGCCACCGGCGGAGTCCCATGCAGGTCGAGTCCCTGCCTCGTCAGCGCGCGGACCGCGGCCATTTGGGCGAGCAGAATGCCAGGGCCCGAGATCGCGGCGGTGATCAACTCCTTGGTGGCGGGCAACGGCTCCTCGGCGGCCAGTGCGCGCACCCACTGCAGCGGTTCGAAGCCGATGGGTCGCACGACGACCAGTTCACGGGCCACCGGCTCGAGCAGCAGCGCGGCCTCACCGACGACCTCGCTCAGCTCCGATTCGATGCCCGCCGAGCTGATCAGTTCTTCGAGGTTCTCCAGCCAGGCGGCGCCCTGGCCGCCGAAGGCCACCGCATAGGGTTCACCGGCGTTCAGACGATCGACGAGGGCGTGCGTACCTGCCAGCGCTTCGGGAGTGTCGTTCGTCCGGTCGGTGGACACTCGGTGCTGCTCGTTGATCGTCACGTCTTGTTATCTCCCTCGGTAAAGTCTTCGCGCGTATCGCTCGTCGCTTGTGGACGTTGTCTCTGAAGCTGTGGTGGCCTGCGCTCCCCTGCGCGGGCCAACTGATTCGGCATCGAATCGGCCGGGCCCGTTCGACGGCCCAGCGGGCACTCCAGCCGTACTAAGACTGGCATAAGAGACAACGCCATTTTTACGGAAGAAATGGTTACTGGCGAGTTCTACGGATAAGTAACCACGTCTTGGATAACACGCGGTTGCACCCGCGCAGAACATAACCGGGACAAACGTCCTGCTGGCAGGTGGTTACGCTCGAGTAGGCGCAACAGCGCTGATCAAGGCAGTATTGTTATGTAATCGTTATGTAAAAATTTTGGGCTGTCTCGCTGGGAGCAGAGCGGCGCCACGACGCGACAGATTGACCGGAATTGTCTTGTCTACGGCGCCAGCCACCAGCCAAAGTTTGCTGGACGGACTTACTAGTCAGTAAGGTTTAGTCCCATTGCCCGAACCGGGGCTTGAGGATCTGGTTGGTGTCCACCCCGACGCCCCCGACGTTGCGCTTGTCGATCTCGACCTGGTGCAGGTGTGCGGCCGGATGCGTGAAGCCTTGAGGTGAGCCCCAGTTGTGCTGCCAAAAATACGAGCCCAGCCCGTCTTGAAGAGCCCAGTCGATGGTCCTGGCGTTGGCATATACACCGACTCGCTGGTGGCCCAGCACCGCCTCCCAGCCGCGCAGATACGGCGCGACCTGCTGCTTGTACTGGTCGTAGCTCGGGTTGTCGTCGATCGACGCGTAGATGGGCGCTCCGGTGGATCCGCCGGCCGCGACATGCAACTGCCAGCCGCGCTTGGCGTGTGCGACGCCGGCGTTCTGACCACCAAGCCAGTCCGCGGTGTCCTGCTTGCCGTACTGGTAGCAGGACACGATCTTCAGTCCGTTCTGGTAGAGGTCGCGTGCTTCGGGTAGCTGGATCGGCTTGCCGAGCATCCAGCCACCGCCGGGGCGCGGGTCGGAGACGTAGCGAATCGCACCGAGCGCGCCGGCGGACCGGAGGTCGGCGGCCTTGATGACCCCCGCCGCGTAGTCCAGCAGGATCCCGGCCGGGGCGGCGGCGGCCTGCGCCGGGCCCAGCGCCGACGCCACCGCCTGAAGCCCGGCTCCGAGTCCGATTGCAGCGGGCGCGGCGGCAACGCATTTGAGCACGTCGCGCCGGGATATGGACACGTGCCACAGGGTACGACAGCCGTATCAGTTTTCACGGCAACGCCACTGGCCACATCCGCATCACTTTTCTCCGACGAGCTGGGCCCGCGCGCAAGCTGGGAACGCCGAGAGGCGCACGAACTCATCAGCATCAGCCTCAGTTACTCGCGACCGTGCGTTCTCGGAGTGTGATCGGCGTGGCCTGACCGGGTAAACCCCACGGCGGCTCCTCGACGCCGGGCGAAGACGAAAAACGTCGCTGAACCGACGTCAGGCCACGAAATCCGCAATGAAGCTGCGATACAGCGGTTGAATTCATACCATGAGCCCATGCCCTCGGGGATCGTCAGCCCGCATCAGGACACGAAGGCCGTTGACGATCCGCAGATCGAACTAATAGGCGTACGCAAGGAATTCGGGGATGTGGTCGCCATCGAGCGCGCTGACCTGGCCGTCGGATACGGCGAACTATTCGCGGTCCTCGGTCCGTCGGGTTCGGGCAAGACGACGGTGTTGCGCATGATCGCCGGGTTCGACCAGCCCACCGCGGGTGTGATCAAGCTCGGCGGCACCGACATAACGGCGCTTCCGGCCCGCCACCGCGACGTCAACACGGTCTTTCAGGAATACGCGCTGTTCCCCCATATGACGGTGGCGCAGAACGTCGAATACGGGCTCAAGGTTCGCGGTGTGCCGAAAGCCGAACGCCGGCGCCGAACTGCCGACGCGCTCGATATGGTGCGGCTGACCGGACAGGCACCGCGACGGCCCGCACAACTCTCGGGCGGGCAACGTCAGCGCGTTGCGTTGGCGCGGGCCCTCGTCGGGCGGCCGCGGGTGTTGCTGCTCGACGAGCCGCTCGGCGCACTGGATCTCAAGCTGCGCGAACAGATGCAGATCGAATTGAAGGCGATTCAGCGCGAGGTCGGCATCACGTTCGTCATCGTCACGCACGACCAGGACGAGGCGCTGACGCTGTGTGACCGGCTGGCGGTGTTCAACGACGGGCGAATCGAACAGGTCGGCAATGCCCGCGACGTCTACGAGAACCCGGCCAACCGCTTCGTCGCCGACTTCGTCGGAACGTCCAACGTGCTCGATGGCGCGGCCGCACAAGCACTCATCGGCAGGCCGGGGATGTTCGTCATCCGGCCGGAACGTATCGGCGTCTTCGGGCCGGGCACCGACCCCGTACCGGGTGTGAGAACGGTCGAGGCAACCGTGTCCGAGATCATCTACGCCGGCCCGACGACGCGGATCGCCGCCACAGCGACACCCGGTGTCACCTTGACCGCCACGGTTCTCACGGCCAGCACGTGGCTTCCGCCGGATCTGCACCACGGCACACCAATCACGTTGGCCTGGCCCGAAAAAGCGGTTCATCATCTGTCAAACGAGGAGGAGCCATGAGATCAAATGCGGTGCGGTTCGGATTCACGCTCGCCGTATGCGCCGCCCTGGTGGTCGCCTGTTCGAGTTCCGAGAAGTCCGGCGGCAACGGAGAAACACCGCCGAAGCTGGAGCCGCTGTCCGCCGTGGGCAACGGCGAGGGCCAGCTAAACCTCATCACCTGGGCCGGTTACGCCGAGGACGGGTCCAACGACAAGACCGTCGACTGGGTGACGCCGTTTGAGCAGAAGACCGGGTGCCAGGTCAACGTGAAGATCGGCAACACGTCTGACGAGATGGTGCAGTTGATGCGGACCGGACAGTACGACGGTGTCTCGGCCTCCGGCGATGCCACGTTGCGGCTGATCTACGCCGGCGACGTCGCCCCGGTCAACACCGGCTTGGTGCCCAACTACGCGACGATTTCGTCCTTCCTCAAAGACAAGTCGTGGAACTCGGTGGATGGGCAGATGTACGGGATCCCGCACGGCTGGGGTGCCAATCTTTTGATGTACAACATCGGCGTCGTCCACGACGCACCAGACTCATGGTCGGCGGTGTTCGACGAGGCCGGCGAGCACAGGGGCAAAGTCACCGCCTACGACTCCCCCATCTACATCGCCGATGCGGCGCTGTACCTCTCCAAGACGAAGCCCGATCTGGGCATCAAGGACCCGTACTCGCTGACGCCCCAACAACTTGACGCCGCAGTGGAGTTGCTCAAGAAACAGCGCGAGAACATCAGTGAATACTGGTCTGACTACACCAAGGAAGTTCAGGCTTTCGAATCCGGGACCTCGGTGATCGGCACCACCTGGCAGGTGATCGCGAACACGATCGGTAAGGACAACAAGGTTCAGGTCAACACGATCATGCCCAAGGAGGGATCAACCGGCTGGTCGGACACCTGGATGATCTCGTCGAAGGCCGCCCATCCGAACTGCATGTACAAGTGGATGGACTGGATCACCTCGCCTGAGGTGAACGCCCAAGTCGCCGAATACTTCGGCGAGGCACCCGCGCAGACCAAGGCCTGTGATCACACCACCCAGAAGGACTTCTGCGCGGTCTTCCACGCCACCGACGGCAAGTTCGCGTCAGACATCCACTACTGGACCACCCCGCAGAAGAACTGCGTCGACGGCGGCGGCAACAACTGCACGGCCTACAACGAGTGGGTCGACAAGTGGCAGCAGATCAAGGGGTGAAACGCAGGTTCACCCCGGCGGTCCTGCTCGTTCCGCCACTAGCGTGGCTGGTAATCGCCTACCTGGGTTCGCTTGCGGTGCTGCTGGTTTCGGCGTTCTGGACCACCAATCCCTTTACCGGGGCGGTGGTGCACACCTTCACAAGCGACAACATTGCGCGGGTACTGACCGACACGGTGTTCCGCGCGGCGACCGCGCGTACCGTCACTGTCGCGCTGGTCGTCACCGTCATCTGTGCGGTGCTCGCGGTGCCGCTGGCTTTCTACATGGCCAAGGTCGCGTCGCCCCGAGTACGGCTGGCGCTGATGGTGGCCGTGACGACACCGCTGTGGGCCAGCTATCTCGTCAAGGCGTACGCCTGGCGGATGCTGCTTTCTCCTGATGGCCCGATGTCGTGGGCGACAGGTTACAGCCCGGGCTACGGCTTGACCGCTACGATCGTCACGCTGACCTATCTGTGGCTTCCGTACATGATCATCCCGGTGTTCGCGGCCTTCGAGCGCGTTCCCGATTCGCTCATCGATGCGAGCTCTGATCTCGGCGCCTCCGACCTGTCAACCCTGCGGATGGTGGTGGCGCCGTTGGTCTTTCCCGGCATCGCCGCCGGCTCGATCTTCACGTTCTCCCTGTCGCTCGGCGACTACATCGCCGTCACGATCGTAGGCGGTAAGACCCAGTTGCTCGGGAACATCATCTACGGACAGCTGGTCACTGCGAACAACCAGCCGCTTGCGGCGGCGTTGTCGATCATCCCGCTCACAGCGATCGTTCTCTACCTGCTGGCGATGCGGCGTACCGGCGCCCTGGAGAACGTCTGATGCTGTCGACCGGTGCGCGCCGTGTCGTTCGGGCGTGGGCGGTCCTGGTGCTGGTATTCCTTTACGCGCCATTGCTTCTCGTGGTGGTCAACGCCTTCAATGCATCTAAGACGTTTGCGTTCCCACCCACCCGCCTCACCTTGGCCTGGTGGGTGGATGCGCTCAACAGCACAGGCATGTGGCGATCCCTGGCGAATTCGGCGGTCGTGGGTCTCGGGGCGACCGCGATCGCACTGGCGCTGGGCACGATGGCGGCATTCGCCGTGCAGCGCTATGACTTCTTTGGCAAGCACACGGTGAGTTTTCTTGTGGTGCTGCCGATTACGCTGCCCGGCATCGTCACCGGTATCGCCCTGAATGCGACGTTCACCTCCGCGCTGGGAGTGACGCTTGGCTTGGCGACGGTCATCGTCGGGCATGCGACGTTCTGCATCGTCATCGTCTTCAACAACACGCAGGCCAGGCTGCGTCGACTGGGCACCACCCTGGACGACGCGTCGGCCGACCTCGGCGCGTCGCCCTGGCAGACGTTCAGGTACGTGACCTTCCCCATGATGCGCGGTGCAACGGTGGCCGGCGCGATTCTGGCGTTTGCATTGTCATTCGACGAGATCGTCGTGACCACCTTCACCGCTGGACCGACCGTGCAGACGCTGCCGATCTGGATCTTCGGAAACCTCTTCCGGCCCAACCAGGCTCCGGTCATCAACGTGGTGGCGGCCGCGCTGACGCTGGTCGCCATCATCCCGGTGTGGCTGGCGCAGCGCTTCGGTGGCGACCCCGCGACGACGCGGGTTTAAGACGCTAGCGAGCATTCGGGTCCCATTGCCCGCTCAACAGGACCCCGATGGTGTAGTCGGACACCGCGGTGACCATCTGCCGTTGTAGCGCCGTATCGAGGTGGTCGGCAACCACCTCTTCGCCCAGATCGCGGTAGTCATGCATCACCCGACTCAGCCCGGCAATCTCGTCTGGCTTCGGAACGTAGTTCGGGCCGAACTGCGATGTCACGCACTCCTCCAGCGCGCGAGCGAACTCGGTCGCCAACTCGTCAACGGTCGCGCGTGTCGCCTCGAAGATGCGCAGAATCGCACGAACGTAGGAGAGTTGGTCCATCGTCCGCGCGACAATCTCAGCCATCGTCGGAGCGACGAGCACCACCGCGCCGTCGACCATCTCGGCCAGGCCGTACTCGATGAGCTTTTGCGCCTCGTCGCACTCGGGATCGATGTCGACGCCGCGACGTCCCGACTCCCCTGACGCGCCGGGTGACGACTTGGGTTCCCGTTCTTCGCCAGGCTGATCGGACGACCGGCCAAGGACGGCCTGCTGAATCCCGAGGATGTCGGCGAGATCGGCGCCTCGTCGCATGCTCGCGAAGAAATCGGCGATATGCGCGGAGTTGAATCCCTTGCGAAGCAATTGGTTGATGGTCTTCAGCTGCGACAGGTGATAGTCGTCGTAGTATGCCGACCGCCCGACCCGCCGCGGCGGATCGAGTAGACCCCGTTCCCGATACGCGCGGATGTTGCGGGCGCTGACACCGGAGACCTGCGCGAGATCGTCCAGCCGGTACTCAGTCAACAGATGCACCCTCCCCGGGCCTGGGGCGTGCGCGCGCCGTCGTACCGCGACAATGCATGCGACCACTCTACCGTCGGACCGGGTTTGCGAGCGAAGTTAATCCGCTACTGAATCGATTTGCTAACTATCGATTGTACCGCCAACTATCTGCGGCTTTGAGGGAGTGCCGATGATGACGCCAACATCGTTATGCAGTTCCAGCCAACTCGATTCCGGTCGTTCATGACGGCGTGAGGTGAGTGATTTCACTGTCGCGCAGTTGGCGTCGGCGACGGCTGATGCGCGATGATGAATTCGGCGGACATTAAGACAAATGAGAGGTTCGGTGTGCGTCCCTGGATTGTCTGGGCCACCGGACTGCTCGCATACATCGTCGCCGTTCTCGACCGCACGACGTTGGGCGTTTCCGGGCTGGACGCCGCGGACCGCTTCGGCGCGAGCCCGAGCGTGTTGTCGATGTTCGTGGTTCTGCAAGTCGTCGTCTACGCGGGCGCGCAGGTCCCAGCCGGTGTGCTGCTCGACCGGTTCGGCTCCAAGGCGCTGATCATCGTGGGCGGCGCGCTGATGGCGTCCGGCCAGCTGCTGCTGGCGTTCACCGAGTCGCTGCCTGCAGCGATCGCCGCCCGCGCGGTGCTCGGGCTCGGCGATGCCCTCACCTTCATTTCCGTACTGCGACTGGTTCCCCACTGGTTCGAACCGCGGAAGGTTCCGTTGGTCACGCAGCTGACCGGAATCTGCGGGCAGCTCGGCCAAGTGTTGTCGGCGGTTCCATTCATGGCCGTGCTCACCGGATCGGGCTGGACCGCCGCCTATATGTCGGTGGCGGCGATCGGTGTGCTGTCGATCGTGCTGACGCTGGCGCTCGTGACGAACACACCGAACGGCCATGTGGTCGCGACCGAGTCCATCTCCGTCCGCGAGACGCTGGCCGGCGTCAAAACGGTGTGGCTGCGTCCCGGCACGCGGCTGGGCTTCTTCACCCACATGGGCACCCAGTTCTCCGTCACCGTGTTCGCGTTGATGTGGGGTGTGCCGTACCTGACGGTGGCCCAGGGCGTCTCAACGGGCGCAGCGGGCTCGTTACTGACAATCTCCGTCATCGCCGCGATCTCCGCAGGAATCGTGATCGGCGTCTTCACCGGTCGTCACCCGCACCGCCGGTCGCGACTGGTGCTGGCGATCATCGTCAGCAACGCGGTGGCCTGGACGGTGGTGCTGGCCCTGCCGGGACGGGCGCCGCTGTGGCTGCTGGTCGTACTGATTGTCGTCATCTCGGTCGGGGGGCCTGGTTCCATGGTCGGATTCGACTTCGCACGCACCTTCAACCCGAGCGCCACCTTGGGTACCGCGGCGGGCATGGTCAACATGGGCGGTTTCGTCGCCTCGCTGCTCGTCATTCAGGCGATGGGTCAGATCCTCGATGCGGCGGGTGATTTCTCGTTCGAGTCGTTTCGGCTGGCGTGGACGGTGCAGTACGGGGTGTGGATTCTCGCCGTCATCGGGATTCTCATCACCCGCAGGAAGGCTCGGCGGCTGATGACACTCGACCAAGTGGGGCCCAAGCTTGCGAGCGGACAAATGTTGCTCGAGGCCATTAAGCCTCAGCCAGCGGGACGATAGCCCGCTCGAAACGGTCAAAAGCCGCCGAGGCCGCATGATGAGTCCGTCAGCACCGCAATGGACGAACCGCGGCCGCTTTCTTGACCTGGCGGTTCGGGGGTTGCTTCCTGCTCATATGCGGTGATACCGAGACATCATCCGTGCCACCTCGAACGGCTATTTATGGCTTTCCCGAACCGGCGAAACCTAAACCCCTACCCGCCCTCAGACAGGATCCTGCCGATGGCCTCCGCCGCGTGCCGATGCCCCAGCAGTTCGTAGCCGACCACCGTGACGGCGGGCGCCAGCATCACGACCAGCAGGCAGTTG
>DATARY010000168.1:0-9697 GCA_036263935.1 Mycobacterium sp. | reverse complement strand
AGGTTCACCGCGCCGATGCGGGCGGCCAGCGCGGACATCTCGGCGAAGATGGTGACCGCGTAGGGCCGCAGCCGAGACACTGTCATGGCTGCTTAGCCTACTGACCAGCCTCCCAACCAACAGGTTGGCCGAGGCTGTTAGGCTGCGTGGCAGAGGACTACCGCCCATCTGGGCAGGGCTCCCATAACCCCACCCGAACAGGAATATCTTCATGTCCGAAGAAGCCTTCATCTACGAGGCCATTCGCACGCCTCGCGGCAAGAACAAGAACGGCGCCCTCAACGAGGTCAAGCCGATCAACCTGGTCACCGGCCTGGTCGACGAACTCCGGCGCCGCTACCCCGACCTGGACGAAACCCTGATCAGCGACATGATCCTCGGGGTCGTGTCCCCGGTCGGCGACCAGGGCGGCGACATCGCCCGCACTGCGGTGCTGGCCGCGGGTCTGCCCGAGACCACCGGCGGCGTGCAGCTCAACCGGTTCTGCGCGTCGGGCCTGGAGGCGGTGAACACCGCCGCCCAGAAGGTGCGCTCCGGCTGGGACGATCTGGTGCTGGCAGGTGGCGTCGAGTCGATGAGCCGGGTGCCGATGGGTTCCGATGGCGGCGCGTGGGCGACCGACCCAGAGACCAACTACCAGATCGGCTTCGTGCCGCAGGGCATCGGCGCCGACCTGATCGCGACGATCGAGGGCTTTTCACGGGAGGACGTGGACCGCTACGCGCTGCGGTCGCAGGAGAAGGCCGCCGCGGCGTGGTCGGGCGGCTACTTCGCCAAGTCGGTCGTGCCGGTGCGTGACCAGAACGGTCTGGTCATCCTCGACCACGACGAGCACATGCGCCCCGACACCACGCTCGAGGGTCTTGGCAAGCTGAAGACCGCGTTCGACGGCGTCGGCGAGTTGGGCGGCTTCGACGATGTGGCGCTGCAGAAGTACCACTGGGTCGAGGCGATCAACCACGTCCATACCGGCGGCAACAGCTCGGGAATCGTCGACGGCGCCGCGCTGGTGCTCGTCGGCTCCGAGAAGGCGGGCACCTCGCAGGGCCTGACCGCCCGGGCGCGCATCGTGGCCACCGCCACCAGCGGCGCGGACCCGGTCATCATGCTCACCGGCCCGACGCCCGCCACCCGCAAGGTGCTCGACCGCGCGGGCCTCACGATCGACGACATCGACCTGTTCGAGTTGAACGAGGCGTTCGCGTCGGTCGTGCTGAAGTTCCAGAAGGATCTCAACATTCCCGACGAGAAACTCAACGTCAACGGCGGCGCCATCGCGATGGGGCACCCGCTGGGCGCCACCGGCGCGATGATCACCGGAACCATGGTCGACGAGCTCGAGCGCCGCAATGCGCGTCGTGCGCTGATCACACTGTGCATCGGCGGCGGCATGGGCGTGGCCACCATCATCGAGAGGGTTTAAGGCTATGGCAGAGAACACCATTCAGTGGGATAAGGATGTCGACGGCATCGTCACTTTGACGATGGACGACCCGACCGGGTCGGCCAACGTGATGAACGAGCACTACACCGAGTCGATGCACAACGCCGTCGAACGCCTTGTGGCCGAGAGGGACTCAATCACCGGCGTCGTCATCACCAGCGCGAAGAAAACGTTCTTCGCGGGCGGTGACCTCACGACAATGGTCAAGGCCCAGCCTGAGGATGCAGGCGAGTTCTTCAGCACGGTCGAGGGGATCAAGAGCGATCTGCGGAAACTGGAGACGCTGGGCAAGCCCGTCGTCGCCGCGATCAACGGCGCCGCCCTGGGCGGTGGCCTGGAGATCGCATTGGCGTGCCACCATCGCGTCGCCGCCGACGTCAAGGGTCTAGTAGTCGGCTTCCCCGAGGTGACGCTCGGCCTGCTGCCGGGCGGTGGCGGTGTGACGCGCACCGTGCGGATGTTCGGCATCCAGAACGCGTTCATGAACGTGCTGTCGCAGGGCACGCGGTTCAAGCCTGCGCAGGCCAAGGAAATCGGCCTGATCGACGAGGTGCTGCCGACCGTCGACGAACTCGTCCCCGCCGCCAAGGCGTGGATCAAGGCCAACCCCGACAGCCACACTCAGCCGTGGGATGCCAAGGGCTACAAGATGCCTGGCGGCACTCCGAGCTCGCCGGGCCTGGCCGGCATCCTGCCGTCATTCCCCGCGCTGCTGAAGAAGCAGCTCAAGGGTGCGCCGATGCCGGCGCCTCGCGCCATCCTCGACGCGGCGGTCGAGGGTGCGCAGGTGGACTTCGACACCGCCAGCCGCATCGAGAGCCGCTACTTCACCCAGTTGGTCACCGGCCAGGTCGCGAAGAACATGATCCAGGCGTTCTTCTTCGACCTGCAGCACATCACGGGCGGTGGGTCGCGTCCTGAGGGCATCGGTCAGACGCCGATCCGCAAGATCGGCGTGCTGGGCGCGGG
Source organism: Mycobacterium sp. (assembly GCA_036263935.1). GTDB lineage: Bacteria > Actinomycetota > Actinomycetes > Mycobacteriales > Mycobacteriaceae > Mycobacterium. The sequence goes on along the minus strand of DATARY010000168.1, from coordinate 7,284 downwards.
CATGATGGGCGCCGGGATCGCCTACGTCTCGGCCAAGGCCGGTTTCGACGTGGTGCTCAAGGACGTCAGCCTCGAGGCCGCACAGAAAGGCAAGGGCTACTCGGAGAAGCTTGAGGCCAAGGCACTCGAGCGGGGCAAGACCACCGATGAGAAGAGCAAGGCGCTGCTGGACCGGATCACGCCGACGGCGGACGCCGCCGACTTCGCCGGTGTCGACTTCGTGATCGAGGCGGTGTTCGAGAACCAGGAACTCAAGCACAAGGTGTTCCAGGAGATCGAGGACATCGTCGAGCCCAACGCACTGCTCGGGTCGAACACCTCGACGCTGCCGATCACCGGTCTGGCGACCGGTGTGAAGCGACAGGAGGATTTCATCGGGATCCACTTCTTTTCGCCAGTCGACAAGATGCCGCTCGTGGAAATCATCAAGGGCGAGAAGACTTCTGACGAGGCGCTGGCCCGGGTGTTCGACTACACGCTGGCCATCGGCAAGACCCCGATCGTGGTCAACGACAGCCGCGGCTTCTTCACCAGCCGCGTGATCGGCACGTTCGTGAACGAGGCGCTGGCGATGCTCGGCGAGGGTGTCGAGCCGGCCAGCATCGAGCGTGCCGGTTCGCAGGCCGGCTACCCTGCGCCGCCGCTGCAGCTGTCCGATGAGCTCAACCTCGAGCTGATGCACAAGATCGCCGCCGCCACCCGCAAGGGTGTCGAGGACGCGGGCGGCACCTACGAGCCGCACCCGGCCGAGGCGGTCGTCGAGAAGATGATCGAGATCGGTCGCCCGTCGCGGTTGAAGGGCGCCGGCTTCTACGAATACGTCGACGGCAGGCGGACCCAGCTGTGGCCGGGCCTGCGGGAGACGTTCAAGTCCGGTTCCTCGCACCCGCCGCTGCAAGACATGATCGACCGGATGCTGTTCGCCGAGGCGCTGGAGACCCAGAAGTGCCTCGACGAGGGCGTGCTCACGTCGACCGCCGACGCCAACATCGGCTCGATCATGGGCATCGGCTTCCCGCCGTGGACGGGTGGCTCGGCGCAGTACATCGTCGGATACCCCGGCGGCAAGGCCGGTTTCGTGGCACGCGCCAAGGAGCTCGCCGCCAAGTATGGCGACCGCTTCCTGCCGCCGGACTCGCTGGCCAGCTAGCAGTAGCACGCAACGCCCCCGGGACAACGCACGGCGTCTCGGGGGCCTTTGCGTATGGTCTAGGCGTGCCAGAGAGCTTTACCCAAAGGTTCGCGGCAGGGTTGGCGAGCTATGGCGGGCAGCCGTGCATCGAGTTCGGGGGCCGGTGGTACTCCGGCGACGACATCACCGCCTACGCCGACGCCATCGCCGCTAAGCTGCGCGACGCCGGGGTCGCCGATCGCGCACCGGTCGGTCTTGTGGTGCGCAATCGCCTGCAACACGCCGCCGCGATCATCGGTTTCCTTGCCGCCGGTCGCCCCGTTTCGATGATCTACTCCTTTCAGTCGCCCGAATCGATCGGCCGCGACATCGAAAAGCTGGAGTTGTCTGCCGTCGTCGCCGACCGTGAGGACTGGACCGACGAGATCATCACCGCCGCAAAGCGCGCCGGCAGCGCGGGCGTGTCGATTTCGCTTAACCCGGCGACCGTCGCGGCCGTCGTAGGGTTGGAGCGCCGTGACGAATCCCGTCGGCATACGCAAACCGAACCCGGTGTGGCCCTTCAAATTCTGACCAGCGGCACGACCGGCCCGCCAAAGCGGCAGTCGATCAAGACATCGGTGCTGGAGCGAACCGTGTTCAGCGTGACCAGCGGTGAGGCCGCTCCTCCTGGTGCTCCACCGGAGTTCGCCTACTGGCAGTTCGGCGGCATCGGCGTGTGTCAGCTGGTCGCCGGCGTCTACAACAGCAGGCGGATCGTGATGCTGGAGCGATTCACCGTCGACGGGTTTGTTCACGCGATCAAGACGTACGGCATCAAGCGTTCGGGTGTGCAGCCCGCCGTGTTTCGCATGCTGCTCGACGCCGACGTTCCCAAGGAGGACCTGGCCTCGCTGGATTTTCTCATTAGTGCGTCGGGTCCGCTTGACCCGGAAACCCGCGACGAGTTCGAGGTCCACTACGACATTCCGGTCAGGTTGGCTTACGGCGCAACCGAATTCGCTGGTTCACTGTGTGCGTGGACAAACGACCTGCATGATGAATTCGGTGAATCCAAGCGCACCACCGTCGGCAGACCGCTGCCCGACACCCGGGTGCGCATCGTCGACCCGGACACAGGTGCCGAAGTGGCCGCCGGCGAGCAGGGGCTGTTGGAGGCGAAGGTGGCACCGATCAGCCCCGACTGGATCCGGACCACCGACATCGCGTCGGTCGACGCCGATGGATTCGTCACGCTTCATGGCAGGGCCGACGGCGCTATCAACCGCGGCGGGTTCAAGATCATGCCGGAAACCGTCCGCCGCGTGCTGATTTCGCACCCGGCCGTGCGCGACGCCTGCGTGGTGGGTGTGCCCGACAATCGTCTCGGCCAGGTGCCATTCGCCGCCATCGAAGTCACGCCGGGTAGGGCGGCGCCGTCCGACGACGAATTGAAAGACCTTCTCCGCCAGGCGCTGCCTGTCTACAGCGTGCCGGTCGCCTTTGCCGTGGTCGACGATCTGCCCCGCAACCCGGCGCTGAAGGTCAGCCTGCCCGACGTCGCCGCGCTCTACGACGCCCGATCGAACAGGTAGTAGCGCGGCACGTTCCTGCCGTCCCTGACGGCTACCGGTTCCTCGCCTGACGACAGAAGGGTCCAACCTTCCGCGAAGCGCCGTTCGACCTCGGCCGGTTCAATGCCTGGCACGCCAAATCGTTCACCGGGAACGAATTCGACCAGGAGCAGTCGCGCGTCCGGCGCCGCCACGGCCGTGACCTCACGCACGTACGCGTTGCGGTCATCCTGGCTCATGCCGTGCAGGCAGCCGTTGTCGATGATGAAACGGAAGTTCGACCCGACGCCCTCGGAGCTCAACTGGATCACGTTGGCCTGGGCGAAGTCGATGTTCACCTTGTCGGCCGCCGCCTTCGCGCGGGCCTTGTCCAGCGCCTTGGCGACGAAGTCGACGCCGGTGACCTGCCAGCCGTGCTTGGCCAGATAGATGGACGTGTCGCCCGTGCCGCAGCCGAGATCGAGTGCGGTCCCGGCCGGCAACGCGGCGTCGCCCTCGACCAGGTCCTTCAGTGTCTGCGCCAGCGGATGTCCGTCCCACGGGGTGAACCCGAGTCGGTAGAACGTCGTGAAGAGGAGCTGTCGAGAGGACACGACGTCAGATTGCCCCCAGGTCGGCGGAAAGCCAATGCTCCGGCTTCAGAAAGATGGCCACCTGCTCGCCCTGTTCGCGGCGGGCGAACTCCAGGTAGGCATCCACCTTCTCAGGAGGCAGATAGCGCTTGGTCATCTCGACGAGCTGCTCGTCGGTGCCGGGCTCGATGCGGCTGACGGGACCGTCGACCGACACATAGCGGACCGTCGGCTCGAGCCGCTCCGCCATCAGCGTGAACTCACCCTGCGTCTCGATGAGGCGATGCTTGCGCGAGCTCGCGCCGGTGATCAGCCACGGCTCGCCGCCGGGGGTGTACTGGTACCAGATCGGCACCGTCAACGGTCCACGCTTGTCACCCGCGCTCACCGACAACGCGGCGATGTGGGGTTCGGCCAGAAACTTCTCGCGTTCTTCCTTGGAAAGGGCCATGAATGCCAGGCTAGTCACGACGGCGATAGCGCGATGAAGCGCCGCAACTTGCCGGTCGCGTGATGGCGGCGGATGCGGTCGACGACCCGGATCTCGACGGTGGGGTCCGGCAGGCCGTAGCGGCGCATCGCGGCGACCAGCGCCGACCTCAGCGCACCCATGTCGGGGTGCCCGGCGGCAAGGACATCCGCGCCGCCGACCGTCTGGGTGACCTGATATTCGGAAACACGCGGATCGGTACCGAGCACATGGCGGAACGCGCTGGCGGGCACCGTAATCGGTCCGTAGCGGAAGTCGTCGTCACGTCGCCCGCCGATGTCGGCAACGCGGGCGAACTCGCTTCCGCACTCGCACCGACCGGATAGCCACGTGACCTGGTCGCCGAGGTCGTAGCGAATGAACGGGAACGTTCGATTGGCGAGCCCCGTCGCGAGCGTCCGTGCGGCCGGCTCGTCGGGGCCGACCGGCACACCGTTGTCGTCGACCCGTTCGAGCACGACCTCATCCTCGCAGACGTGCAGTCCCTCGCCGACGCCGCAGCCGACCGCCTGCACCCCGATCTCGGTGGACCCCCACAGGTTGTGAATCGGTGCGTGCCACGCCTCCCGAATTGCCTCGCGGTCCTCGTCTAGGAGCGGCTCCGAGTTGGTGCTGACGCGGACGGGCCTGCAGTCGAGTTTGCCGGCGAGCGCGGCGCGGGCAAGTTGGCCAACTACCGATGCGTAGCCCACAAGGTGCGTGGGTCGGGCGGCAGCCACGGTGGCGAGCACTTCCCCGAACGGCTCGCCCGCCCGGATCACGATCGTCTCCATCCCCGGCGCGGTCGGCACGTCGAAAAGAGGCGTGCTCGCGTGCGGAGGGACTCCGGCTTCCAGCACCGCCAGACGCATCGGTGACGGCGACGATCCGCTCCGCTCCGCCCGTGCCTGCATCCGCCACGCCAGGCAGGCGATCGACACGAAGAGCTGCCAGTCCCACACATAGACGCCCCGCACACCGCTGGATCCGCCGGAACTGAACACCTGATAGTCGCCCGGCAAGTACGAAAACCATTGCTGGGAAGCAAGAATGCGCTCCACGCCATCGCGGGTCAGATCGCGCGCGGTCACTATGGCATCCCATTGCTCCTGCGCATCCGTCTTTGTCATCATGGGCGCCGACGCGAGATCGGTCACCGAGGCCGCGGATGGATCGAGGTCGCGAAGACGCCGGGCGTGAAACGGCGACCGTTCGCGGGCGTAGGCCAGCAGGCTGCGCAGCCGATGGTCCCGATAACGCTCAATCTGTTCGCGCGACCAGTCCAGTCGCGCGATGTGGTCGGTCAGCGCCGCCTGGATCGCTTCCAGATGGGCGGCGCGCACTTGTTCGTAGTCGGATTCCATCGATCAGCCTTGAGGGTAAGCCATGATGGCGGATATTTGCCGGTTGACGTGGACGTAAATATAGTGGCACGCATGGCCGACCTCTGCCAGTTATCGGCCCACGATCTAGCGGGCGGCATGTCGGCCGGGGAGGGTGTCATGCCAGCCCGCTCCGATGGTGGCCTCTGTCGGGTAGGGCATAGAGTCGGTTGCCATGCGCTTTGGAATGTTCATTCCGCAAGGCTGGCGACTTGATCTGGTGGACATTCCCACCGAACAGCACTGGCCGGTGATGCGGGATCTCGCCGGGTACGCCGACGCGGGTGCGTGGGATTCGTTGTGGGTGTACGACCATTTCCACACTGTGCCGATGCCGACCAGTGAAGCCACTCACGAGGCGTGGTCCCTGATGTCGGCCTACGCGGCGACGACGTCGCGGATCAAGCTCGGCCAGATGTGCACGGCGATGAGCTATCGCAACCCGGTCTATCTGGCGAAGGTGGCGGCGACGGCCGACATCATCTCCGGTGGCCGTATCCAAATGGGCATCGGCGGTGGGTGGTACGAGCACGAGTGGCGCGCATACGGCTACGGCTTCCCGTCCGCCGGGGTGCGGCTCGGCCGCCTCGACGAGGGCGTGCAGATCATGCGCGACGCCTGGCGCGACGGAAAGGTCAGCTTTGACGGAAAACACTACCAGGCAGACGGCGCCATCGTGGAACCGAAGCCATTGCAGGACAGCGGGATTCCGTTGTGGATCGCTGGTGGCGGGGAGAAGGTAACGCTGCGAATCGCCGCCAAATACGCGCAGTACACCAACTTCACCTCCGAGCCGGACGGGTTCGCACACAAGTCGCAGGTGCTCGCCGACCACTGTCGCGACGTCGGCACCGATTACGACGCGATCGTGCGCTCGGCCAACTTCAACGCGGTGATCGGCGAATCAGATGCCGATGTCAAGGCCCGGGTCGAGCGGCTGCGGTCCAGGCAGGCAGCGAAGGCGAACGAGGCTGCCGTCGACGGCATGCTGGCGACGGTCACTTCACCCGATTCCGCAAGCGGCACACCGGAACAGGTTGTCGAGAAGTTGAAGCGGATGCGTGAGCTCGGTTGTGAGTATGCGATTCTCTATTTCCCGGAGGCCGCCTACGACCGGTCCGGCATCGAGGCGTTCGAACGCGAGGTCATTCCCGCGCTGGGCTAGCGACGACGGCCTCACAGCCGGCGGCCGCTCGAAGTGAACCAATCCCTACCTTTCGGTGAACCGGCGGAGTCGGTAACGTATCGATTCTCGGAGAGGATCTATGCGTGCCATCGATTTCCCAATCGCGCGTCGCCGCGGAGCGACGCCACCAACGAACCGACGCCGTGGCGTGTCCGGCGCACCCCTCCGATATGGCCCAAGCGGAGGTGTTCGACGCCGTTCTGCGAGGTGAGATCGAAGAACTCGAGAAGGTTGTCTCCTCGATGGAGCAGCGTTGGCTGTGGCGGTGTGAGCGCGGCATCGACGATCCGAATCGGCCCTCCGAGGCGTTGGTGCGGATGCGAGGGCGCGTTGCGGAAGCGCTGAAAATGCTGGAGAACCTGCGGTCGAGGTTCCCTATCGAGTGAGTTCCGCTCGTCCTGAATGAAAGTCACTGTTCGAGTCGGGACGCGTCGTAGAAGGCGATGCGCCTGGCGAGCACGCCGCTCCTGGCGAGCACGCCGAGATTCACGCTGACCGCTGGCCGGTCAGGGAATACGAAGCCGGCGCTGCGGTGGCCGAGCACCAAATCGTGGGCGGCCTACCGGTCTCGAGTATCGCCTCGGTGACCGGCATGCCCGGCGCTTGGCCGGCGTAGTAGTCGGCTACTCGCTTGCGTGCCATGCCGTACGGATGCGGGCCCTGGAAGATCGCGTCCTCGGTGAACACGGCCGCCACCTGCTCAGGATGTTGGGCATCGAGCCGGTCTTCCACTCGCCCATCACGCCAACAAGTGGTTTTCCGGTATTGCAGGTGCTGCCAATGACGAGAATGGTGTTGTTGGTTGTGGTGGTCATGAAGCGCTCGATGACATGTCCGATCGTCTGGAAGGGGACACCGACGATGAACAAGGTTTCACTCACCGCGCTCGCGCGCGAGCACCTCGAAGCAGCCCGGGGCGCCAGCAGCGGCCGCAGCGCGCACACCGTGTACGGCGGTCATGAGCATTCGCTGCGCCAGACCCTGATCGCG
>DATARY010000146.1:0-11174 GCA_036263935.1 Mycobacterium sp. | reverse complement strand
CGCCTCGGGCGCGGTCGGCTTCGTCTACCGCCAGCAGCTGACTGAGGCGGCCAAGCAGGGTGAGGATGTCGACGCGCTGCGGCTGGAGCTGCAGCAGGATTACGAGGACACCCTCGTCAACCCCTACATCGCCGCGGAGCGCGGCTATGTCGACGCGGTGATCCCGCCATCACACACCCGCGGCTACGTCGCCACGGCGCTGCGACTGCTCGAGCGCAAGATCACCCAGATTCCGCCGAAGAAACACGGGAACATTCCGCTATGAGCGGCGAGGAGCGCTTGGGCGAAGAGAGGAGCGACAGAGCGAACGATTCAGCAAGAGTGAGCGAAGAACACAAGCACCAGCCGCACATCGACATCGTCAAGGGCGAACCCACTGAAGAGGAGCTGGCCGCGGTCATCACCGTGCTCGCGAGCGCGTCGGGCGCGCCGGCCGAGCCGCGCGAGGCCGAGCAGAACCTGTGGGGTCATCCGGTGGACCGGCTGCGTTACACCACCTTCAGCTGGCAGCGAGTGACGCTACTGGAACGGACGCACATGCGGAAATGACCCGCGTTGTGCTCGCGTCGGCCTCTTCGGGCCGCCGAAAAGTGTTGCGCCAGGCGGGAATTGATCCGCTGGTCATCGTCTCCGGCGTGGACGAGGACGCCCTCACCGCACCGCTCGACCCCGATGCGTCCCCGAGGGACATCACAACGGCGCTGGCCGCCGCCAAGGCCGAGGCCGTCGCGTGCGTTCTCGACCCTGCCGTCGGCGCCGATTGCGTTGTCATCGGTTGTGATTCGATGCTGCATCGCGACGGCGCACTGTTGGGCAAGCCTGCATCCCCCGAGGCGGCGCGTGTGGGCTGGCAGCAGATGGGTGGCAAGTCGGGCCGGCTCTACACCGGCCACTGCGTAATCCGGTTGCAGGACAACACGATCACCTACCGTGCTGCTGACGCCGCCGTTACCACCGTCAATTTCGGCGTTCCGTCACCGGCCGACCTGGACGCGTACGTCGCCAGCGGCGAGCCGACGGCGGTGGCGGGCGGGTTCACGCTCGACGGCTTGGGTGGCTGGTTTGTCGACGGCGTCGACGGAGACCCGTCATCGGTGATCGGCATCGGCCTTCCGCTGGTGCGCCGGCTGTTCGACCGCGCCGGCTTGTCAGTATCGGAACTCTGGACCGCCAATCCGGTCACCTGGTGAGCGCGTGTCTTGAGCGCGAGCGTGCGGGTTGGTACGCCCGACGCGGCGCGTCGCGAATGACACCGCACGCTCGGAGAGTGGCTCGCGGGTATTGAGTAGGCTCGGGGTGTGCCGTTGCCTGCCGATCCCGATCCCGCCCTGGCCGCCTACGCCCACCCAGAACGCCTGGTCACCGCCGACTGGCTGTCGGCCAACCTCGGCCGCCCGGGGCTGGCCATCGTTGAGTCCGATGAGGACGTGCTGCTCTACGACACCGGCCACATTCCCGGCGCGGTCAAGATCGACTGGCACACCGACCTCAACGACCCACATGTCCGCGACTACATCAACGGCGCCCAGTTCGCAGAACTGATGGACCGCAAGGGCATCGCGCGCGACGACACCGTCGTGATATACGGCGACAAGAGCAACTGGTGGGCGGCATACGCGCTATGGGTGTTCACGTTGTTCGGCCATCCCGACGTGCGACTGCTCGACGGCGGACGCGACCTGTGGATCTCCGACGGCCGCGACACCACGCTCGACGTGCCGAGCAAGCAGACCACCGGCTACCCCGTCGTCGAACGCGATGACGGACCGATCCGCGCCTTCAAGGACCACGTGCTCGGAATCCTTGGCGCGCAACCGCTGATCGACGTCCGGTCGCCCCAGGAGTACACCGGCGAGCGCACCCATATGCCCGACTACCCCGAGGAGGGCGCGCTGCGCGGCGGCCACATTCCCACCGCGCGCTCGATCCCGTGGGGTAAGGCGGCCCAGGAGAACGGGAAGTTCCGCAGTCGCACCGAACTCGACGAGCTGTACGGGTTCCTCACCGCCGACGACAAGACGGTGGTGTATTGCCGCATCGGCGAGCGGTCCAGCCACACCTGGTTCGTGCTGACCCATCTGCTCGGACTGCCCGGTGTGCGCAACTACGACGGATCGTGGACCGAGTGGGGCAACGCGGTGCGGGTACCTGTCGCGGTCGGGGAAGAACCAGGCAAGGCGCCATGACTTCAGTCTCCCGGCTGCCGGCTCCCCTAGCCGAGGTGGTCTCCGACTTCCAGGAGGTGCAGGGGCAGGACAAGCTGCGACTGCTGCTGGAATTCGCCGACGAGCTGCCGCCACTACCCGCCGACCTCGAGCAGGCGGCGATGGAACCGGTGCCCGAATGCCAGTCGCCGCTGTTTCTGCATGTCGACGCCGCCGACCGGGGCAAGGTGCGGCTGTACTTCAGCGCGCCGGCCGAGGCCCCGACCACCCGCGGTTTTGCCGCGATCCTCGCGGCCGGACTCGACAAGCAGTCAGCGGAGGACATCCTGGCGGTGCGCGACGACTTCTACTCGGATCTGGGCCTGGCGGCGTTGATCAGTCCACTGCGACTGCGCGGCATGTCGGCGATGCTGGCACGGATCAAGCGACGACTGCGGGGCGAGTAGAACAGCTGGCAGCGTTGCCCCTTACACTGCCCGGGGATACACATTCTTAAAGACGTTTCTTAGAGAAAGCCATCAGGAGGCGAAGTGCCTAGTCACGCCAGCTCGAAGATCGCCAAGGTACTCGTCGCCAATCGCGGGGAGATCGCGGTCCGGGTGATCAGGGCGGCCAGGGACGCCGGGCTGCAGAGCGTGGCTGTGTACGCCGAACCCGATGCCGATGCGCCTCACGTACGCCTCGCCGATGAGGCATTCGCACTCGGCGGCCAGACCTCCGCGGAGTCCTACCTGGACTTCGGCAAGCTGCTCAATGCCGCCGAGAAGTCCGGCGCCAACGCGATCCACCCGGGGTATGGGTTCTTGTCGGAGAACGCCGACTTCGCGCAGGCGGTCATCGACGCCGGCCTGATCTGGATCGGTCCCAGCCCGCAGTCGATCCGCGACCTCGGTGACAAGGTGACCGCGCGCCACATCGCCGCGCGCGCCCAGGCGCCCCTGGTACCCGGCACCCCGGATCCGGTCAAGAACGCCGACGAGGTCGTGGCGTTCGCCAACGAGTACGGCCTGCCGATCGCGATCAAGGCGGCATTCGGCGGCGGCGGACGCGGCATGAAGGTGGCCCGCACCATCGAGGAGATCCCCGACCTGTTTGACTCGGCCGTCCGCGAGGCCACCGCCGCCTTCGGCCGCGGCGAATGCTTCGTGGAGCGCTACCTCGACAAGCCGCGCCACGTCGAGGCGCAGGTGATCGCCGACCAGCACGGCAACGTCGTCGTCGCCGGCACCCGCGACTGCTCGCTGCAGCGCCGCTACCAGAAGCTGGTGGAGGAGGCACCGGCGCCGTTCCTGACCGACGCGCAGCGCAAGGAGATCCACGAGTCCGCCAAGCGGATCTGCAAGGAGGCGCACTACTACGGTGCAGGCACCGTCGAATACCTGGTCGGTCAGGACGGGCTGATCACATTCCTGGAGGTCAACACCCGGCTTCAGGTCGAGCACCCGGTCACCGAGGAGACCTCGGGTGTCGACCTAGTGCTGCAGCAGTTTCGGGTCGCCAACGGCGAGAAGCTCGACATCACTGAAGATCCCGAGCCCCGAGGTCATTCTTTCGAGTTCCGCATCAACGGCGAGGACGCCGGGCGCGGCTTCCTGCCCGCCCCCGGCCCGGTGAGCAAGTTCGAGCCGCCCAGCGGTCCCGGTGTCCGGCTGGACTCCGGCGTCGAGACCGGCTCGGTGATCGGCGGCCAGTTCGACTCGATGCTGGCCAAGCTGATCGTGCACGGCGGCAGCCGCGAGGAGGCATTAGGACGCGCGCGCAGGGCCCTTGCAGAGTTCTCCGTCGAGGGCCTTGCCACCGTGATCCCGTTCCACCGCGCCGTGGTGTCCGACCCGGCGTTCATCGGGGACAGCGAGGGCTTCTCGGTGCACACCCGCTGGATCGAGACCGAGTGGGACAACACCATCGAGCCCTTCACCGGCGGTGATCCCATCGAGGAGGAGGACACCATCCCCCGGCAGACGGTCGTCGTCGAGGTGGGCGGCCGCCGGCTGGAAGTGTCGCTGCCCGGCGACCTGGCCCTCGGCAACGGCTCGGCCGCGGGCGCCGGTGCCGGTGTCGTTCGCAAGAAGCCCAAGCCGCGCAAGCGGGGCACCCACGCCGGCGCGGCCGCATCCGGTGATGCGGTGACCGCGCCGATGCAGGGCACCGTGGTCAAGGTGGCCGTCGAGGAGGGTCAGGAGGTCGCCGCGGGCGATCTCGTCGTGGTTCTCGAGGCCATGAAGATGGAGAACCCCGTGACCGCGCACAAGGATGGCACGATCACCGGCCTCGCGGTGGAGCCGGGCGCCGCCATCACTCAGGGCACCGTGCTGGCCGAGATCAAGTAGCTACTCGGGCGTCACCAGGCTGCGCTGGTCGAGGCGCGTCCCGAAGTAGCCGACTTGAGGGTCAACGACAACCGTCTTGTCGCCGCCCCGCCGGTCCACGACCGCACGGGCCATCTGCTCAAACGAAATCTTTTCCGGCCCACCGATATTCACGATGCCTTGCAGCGGCGCGGCGACCGCTGCACGTGCGACCTCGGCCGCGACCTTGTCCGCGGCAACCGGCTGGATCAACGCGTCGGGCACGCGCACCTCGTCACCGGCGGTCATCGACGTCGTGATCGCCTCGGCGAATTCCTCAAACTGTGTGGCGCGCACGATCGTGTACGGGATGCCGGATTCGGTGATGATCGTCTCCTGGGCCATCTTGGCCCGCATGTATCCGCTGTCGGGTAACAGGTCGACCCCAACGATGGACAACGCGACGTAGTGCCCGACGCCGGCCCGCTTCGCCGCATCCACCAGGTTGGTAGTCGATTTCGTGAAGAACTCCATCACCGGGTCGTCCTCGAACGACGGCGAATTGACAACGTCGACGAGCGCGTCGGCGCCGCTCAGCGCCTCCGCCAGCCCGTCGCCGGTCAGCACGTCCACTCCCGACGCACGCGACGCAGCGACGACATCGTGGCCCTCCGCGGTCAGGAGACCGACCACCTTGGTTCCGATGAGACCACTGGCGCCGATGACTGCGACCTTCATGCGACATGCCTACCATCCACGGGTGGAGCCTGTCGAAATTAACTCCGGTGCTTGGTATCTGCACGCTCCGCGACAGGATGAACTCATCAGCGATTGATATCGATGTCCCGGCCGGTGGCCAGGTCGGCGCAGTCCACCTCGACCACGTCCCGGCGGGCGCGCAAGAACGGCCGCGCGCCTTCGTCGCCGGCGAGACCCCCGATCAGCTCCTGCCAGTGCCCACGTCCGATCACGACGGGATGGCCGGGCGTGTCGCCGTAACGGGCGCGGGCGAGTCCGGACCCCGACGAGCGCGCCGCATCGAGTACCCGGCGCACCACGTCGGCGCCGACGTCGGGCGTGTCGACGGTGTGCACGACTGCGTACTCTGCCGAACCGTCCTGAACTGCGCACAGGCCCGCGCGCAGCGACGCACTCAGCCCGTCCGCCCAGTCGTCGGCGACGACCGCCCTGGCCGGCGCGGGCACGTCGACGATCGCGGCGCCCAACACGACCACGACATCGTGGCAACCGCCGCCGCGCAGCGCCGCCACGCCGGCGCGCAGCCACGCACCTTGCCCAGCAAGCACCTTCGGCATCCCGAAGCGGGAACCCGCTCCCCCGGCCAGCAATACACCGGTCGCCGCGCCACCGTCCGACATATGCCTAGTTTGCACCCCTGACCTGCAGTGACGCGAATGGTATATTGACGCTTGCGTCAGCCGCGGTTGCCGAGCGACCGCCCCTGAACTGGCTCTATTAAAAGCCTCTTACAGCGATTGAACATCGACCGCGATTCGGCGTAGGGTTTCAAACAGGTTGAGGTCACAGCCAGCTGGAAACGTCAGCAACGTGCAGGGCAGACCCCCGCTCTGTAGCGAGGCTTTGAGAACGCAGGGCCGATAACTTGACGTGAGCCACAGTACGAAATCGCAGTATTCCGACTGATGGAGTCACAATGTCTAGCGTTAGCCACGCTCGATCTGTACCGCCGCGGTCCCACATCGACCGCACCAATTGCCACACCGCATACTTCGCTACCCGATGGTTGAAGCCGTCGATTGCGGTGATCACCGCACACGGCGAACTCGATGCCGCCAATGCGCAGGAGTTTGTCGACTATGTGCTGTGCCATACCGCCCAGGCCGACAACCTTGTGATCGACCTGAGTGGCTTGGACTTCTTCGGCACCGCAGGCTTTTCCGCGTTGCACACGGTGAACGTGCGCTGCGCCGGGGACTCGGTCCAGTGGGCACTCGTGCCCAGTTCGGCGGTCACCCGATTGCTGAGAATTTGCGACCCGGATTCGGCACTGCCGATCTGCGCAAGCGTCGACGTCGCGCTTTCCGCGGTTCAAGGGGAACCGCGCCGGCTACTGCAGCTGGTCTCGAAGTCGCGCTAGGGATTTCGCCAGCAATCGCGACACATGCATCTGTGAGATGCCGACTCGCTCGGCGATCTGGGTTTGGGTCAGCGATTCGAAGAACCTGAGTAGCAGTACGGTGCGTTCCCGCTCCGGCAACGCGGCAAGCAAGGGCCGCAACGCTTCCCGGTTCTCGATCTGGTCCAATCCCGTGTCGACATCGCCGAGCGTGTCGGCGATTGCGGGCGCGTCTTCGTTGCCGCCACCACCGCTGTCGATCGACAATGTGTTGTAGGAACTTCCGGCGACCAGGCCTTCCACCACGTCGTCGCGGTCCATGTCCAGTTCGGCCGCCAGTTCCGAAGCGGTGGGTGCGCGGCCGAGTCGCTGCGACAGGTCGGCGGTAGCCGCGCCCAGCCGCAGGTGCAGCTCCTTGAGCCGCCGCGGCACCTTCACCGACCAGCTGTTGTCGCGAAAGTGCCGGCGGACCTCGCCCATGATGGTCGGCACCGCGAACGACACGAAATCCGACCCCGCGGCCACGTCGAACCGGATCACCGCGTTGACCAGACCCACCCGTGCCACCTGAACCAGGTCGTCACGCGACTCTCCGCGACCTTCAAACCGCCGAGCGATGTGGTCCGCCAACGGCAGGCATCGTTCGACGATCCGATCCCGTTGGCGCACAAACTCCGCCGAGTCTTTGCTCAGATCGCCCAACTCGCGGAACATGTCGGCGACGTCCGAATATTCAGAGTTCGAGCGTGATGACGAACCCTGGGAGGACGATCGGGTCACCGCAGCGAACTCGCTCGTCTCGTCGTCATGGATATACCGAACAGCCGCTCGTCCTCGGCGCTATGCCCGTCATCGAAGGTGTGCACCTCATCGATCAACGAACTCAACACGTGCCAGCTGAAACTGCCGGGCGTCAGGATGTCGGCTGTCGCGCAGGTCGTCGACGCATCGATGACGACCGCATCCTCCTGCGGATCGACCACCAGCAGCAACGTCGAGCCCGGGACGGCCGACCGGATCAACCGGGTGCAGGCCTCGTCGACCGCGAGTCGCAGATCCGCGACGACGTCGAAATCCAGGTCCTCAAATGTGCCGACCGCCCCGACCACCGTGCGCAGGACGGCGAGGTTTTCCAGCTTGGCTGCCACGCGGAGTTCCATTGACCGTGCACTCCGCAGCTGCCCGTTGTTGGTTTTTGCAACGTCGGCCATCCGACCTCCCGACAAGTTCTGTGCGAGACTACCCCAGGCCGGCCCCCAGCTAACCATTGCCGCCCCGATACCCCGAGGTCAAAGGCGTGTGGCAACGACCTCGGCCGGGTAACCCCTCACCATGGACGAGTTTCAGCCGCGCGCTGGTGTCGACGACGCGGAACGGGCCGAGGGCTGGCCGTGGCGCCGGGCGCTGGTCGTGGTCGGATTGGTACTGGTGGTAATGATCCTGGTGGTGGCGATCTACGCCGGGGCATTCATCATCCTGGCGCCAATGATGCAGTGATGGCGATCCAACCGGCTCCGCTACTTTTGACGTGGTATACACCATGGTCCCTGTGCCATACCCCACAGTGGGCGGTAGTCAAACACGTTTGCCTTCATAACCGGCCGCCATGCGACTGCGGCGCAGCGTAGTCCGCGGGCCCGGGCTGCGCCGGGTGCGCCGCGGACGCGGGTTCTCCTATCACCATCCGGACGGCTCTCCCGTGACCGACGCGGCGACGCTGCAACGCATCAGCGACTTGGTGATCCCGCCCGCGTGGAGATACGTGTGGATCTGTCCATACCCCAACGGGCACCTCCAGGCGGTAGGGACCGACGCCGCCGGCCGCAGGCAGTACCTGTATCACCAGCAATGGCAGGAAGAGCGCTCGGAGGAAAAATTCGACCGCGCGCTGGAGATGGCGCCCGCGCTACCCGACATGCGCCGGCAGATCACAGCCGACCTTCGGCGCCGAGGTTTGCACCGCGACCGAGTGCTGGCGCTGGCCCTGCACCTGCTCGACCTGGGGTACTTCAGGGCCGGCAGCGAGCAATACGCCGAGGAGAACAACTCGTTCGGCATCGCAACGCTGTTGTGCGAGCACGTCACGCTGCAGGGCGGGGCCGTTGAGTTCGATTACCCGGCGAAAAGCGGTGTACGCCGTACGCTGCTCATCGACGACCCTGAGGTGGTGCGGTCGGTCCGCGCGCTGAGACGCCGCCCCGACCGGACCGACCGATTGCTGGTCTGCCGCAATGGTTCTGGCTGGGCCGACATACGCGCCGAAGACCTCAACACCCGGTTCAAGCAACTCGTCGGAGACGACTACACGATCAAGGACCTGCGCACGTGGCACGGCACCGTGCTGGCGGCCGCGGCGTTCGTCGACGCGGACCCGCCGGTCAACAAGTCGGTGATCAAGCGCGTCGAATCGGCTGTGATGAAAGAGGTCGCCGACGAACTCGGCAACACTGCGGCGGTGGCCCGGTCTTCCTATGTCGATCCCAGGGTTGTGCAGGGCTACGAGGAAGGCGTGACCATTGCGCCCGCGGCGCGCCGCGCAGCGCGGACGAAGCGAGCGGATAAGCGTCAGCTCATCCTTGAGAACGCTACGGTCCGGCTGATCCGCAAGATCACTAAGGGCTAACGCGATACCCGCTTGTGGCTCAATGCGTTTGGCGCACCGATACGGAAAGGCCAGGCAAGGTGGTTCCGGGCAGAGCGGCAGCAGGGCCCGGCGCACGTTTAGCCCCACCGCCACGTGGGAACCCAACTGATGCGTGGGGAGATTCCCCGCGTGTGGCCCGGAACACCCGGGTTGCAGATCCACTTCGAACGAAACTGACCGGGGTGCCCGAAGCCAAAGAAATGGGCATAGGACCGATCCATTCCAGAAGCGGAAAGGCTAGGTATGACTCAGAAGAACAGTGGTCCCGAAGAAGGCGTCAAGGGCGCCGTCGAGGATGTGAAGGGCAAGGCCAAGGAGGCGGTCGGCACTGTGACCGGGCGTGACGACCTCGTCCGCGAGGGTAAGGCCCAGCAGGACAAGGCCGATGCCCAGAAGGATGCCGCGAAAAAGGAGGCCGAGGCCGAGTCGGCCCGCGCCGGCGCCAAGACGGCCGAGAAACGCCAGGAGTCGCACCAACGGCCGTAACAAGCTCAAAGGAAAAGGCCCAGCCAATTGGCTGGGCCTTTTCGCTTGCCGTCAACTGCTCGGCCGCTGGCGTTCTGCGTCGGGATGCTCTGAGTACCAACGCTCTTCGATACGGCGGATGCGGAGGTGCTCAACGAGCAGCCAGGCTCCGCCGATGATGAAACCAGCGCCTGCCAGTGACGCCATGGCCAGGCCGACGTCGCTATGACGCGTGGCGAATGCGGCCAGACACGCGACAAACGAAACTAGTGCCAACCCTATGACGATCAGCCCCGGCATGATCTTGTTGTCCTTCATCGACTCGCCGGCGTGCGGTCGCGTTGTGCGCGAGTGGTCGACGGGATCTTTCGGGCCTCTCATCGGTACTCCTCTCTCGGCATACCTTGCCCCGTCCTCATGGGCTGATTTCCACGGTAGAACTACCCGAATCGGTTGTGGGAAAAACTGACGTCGAATCGAAAATCACCGGTAGGACGGTTACTGATCGGCCCGCAGCACGGCCGCATTCCCCGGGCTTCACCGGGGTAAACGTCAGGTCTTGACGCGCAAATGCGCGGTCAGCAGCAGCCGGTCGTATACGGTACGAGCGGGCAACACCTCGTCGTACTGAATGCCCAGAAAGTCCTCGGCGACTTGCTCGGCCAGCACCCGCAACTTGGTGTTGGTCTCCTGCGACCGCCACTTGAGCAGCTCGAACGCCGAATCGGCGTTGATCCGGTAGATCAGCATGAGCATGCCCTTGGTCTGCTCGATTCCGCTGCGCAACTCGGCGATCTCGGCTACCGCTTCCGTGACGACCTCGTCGTGCACCTCTCGAATCGACGGCGTGACATCGACGTAGAAGCCGTGGGTGCCAACCACCGCGCCGCCATCGTCGTGGAGCTGATCGGCAACGACCACCACGTGATGGACTCCGCCGCGAGTGTCGATGATTCGGTGCCGCGTGGAAAAGGCGCCCGAGGTGCGCCGGATCTCCTCCAAAGTCGCGGCCACCTGGCCGTAGTCGTCGGGGTGCTTGTGTGACAGCACCAGGTCGGTGGTCGGATGCACGCTGCCGGGCTCGTAACCGTGCATCCGTTCAACCTGCGGTGACCACTCCCAGCGTTCGTCGGCGAAATAGAACCGGAACCAACCGACCCGCTGCGGTGCACCGCCCGCCAGCGCGTGCTGGACGGGTGTTTGCCCCTCGAAGTCGGCGAGGCCATCAGCCATAACGTGCAGCCTAACCGTTACTCATGGTATTGGCCGTTATTGGCCGGTGCCGGGTAACGGTTGCCCGGCGCGGTAGCCGCGTACTTTCCCGGCGGGGTGGGCGAAATTTGGTTCCTCGCACCCCTGGCTGGTGTCGGCTACTGCTCGCCCGCTGGCCATGGGGCGCGGTCTGGTTGTTGGGTGGCTCTCACGACGCGATCCTCTGGTCGCCTGCGTGTCACACCTTCCCGACGCCGTGCCTTGTGGCCTTGGGCGCGACGCCCGATCACCGTCGCGGCCGC
>DATARY010000109.1:0-23832 GCA_036263935.1 Mycobacterium sp. | reverse complement strand
GCAGCACTCCTTCAGGCAAGATAGCGGGCATGGACGGTGGAGCGGCGTCGCCCCGCGTGCTCGTAGTCGACGACGACCCCGACGTGCTCGCGTCGCTCGAGCGCGGCCTGAGACTGTCCGGTTTCGACGTGTCGACGGCCGTCGACGGCGCCGAGGCGCTGCGCAGTGCGACCGAGACCCGACCCGACGCCATCGTGCTCGACATCAACATGCCGGTGCTCGACGGCGTCAGCGTGGTCACCGCGCTGCGCGCCATGGACAACGACGTGCCGGTCTGCGTGCTGTCCGCGCGCAGCTCGGTCGACGACCGGGTCGCCGGCCTGGAGGCCGGCGCCGACGATTACCTGGTCAAGCCGTTCGTGCTGGCCGAGCTGGTGGCGCGGGTCAAGGCGCTGCTGCGCCGGCGCGGCTCGGCCGCGACGTTCTCGTCGGAGACCATCTCGGTCGGTCCGCTGGAGGTCGACATTCCTGGCCGGCGCGCACGTGTCAACGGCATCGACGTCGACCTGACCAAACGCGAGTTCGACCTGCTGGCGGTGCTGGCCGAACACAAGACCGCGGTGTTGTCGCGGGCGCAGCTGCTCGAACTTGTGTGGGGGTACGACTTCGCCGCCGATACCAACGTCGTCGACGTGTTCATCGGTTACCTGCGCCGCAAGCTCGAGGCGGGCGGCGCGCCGAGGTTGCTGCACACGGTGCGTGGCGTGGGGTTTGTCCTGAGAACGCAATAGTCCGATGAGTGTGTTGTCCCGCTTTTTCCGTCGCACCCCGTCACTCCGGACGCGCGTCGCGTTGGCGACAGCGATCGGCGCGGCGATCGTCCTCGTCATCGTGTGCACCGTGGTGTGGATCGGCATCACCAACGACCGCAAGGAGCGGCTGGACCGTCGTCTCGACGAGGCGGCGGGGTTCGCGATCCCGTTCGTGCCGCGCGGTCTCGACGAGATCCCGAAGTCGCCCAACGATCAGGACGCGGTGATCACGGTCCGGAAGGCGGGCCAGGTCACGTCGAACTCCACCGTCGTGCTTCCCCTGCTCGACCCCGGATACGCCGACACGTATGTGAACGGCGTCCGCTACCGCGTGCGCACCGTGGACATCCGGGCGCCGGAGCCGATGTCGGTCGCGGTGGGCGCGACGTATGACGCCACCATCGCCGACACCAACAACCTGCATCGGCGCGTGTTGATCATCGGCGTGTTCTCGCTCGGCGCGGCGACGGTGCTGGGCTGGCTGCTGGCTGCGTTCGCGGTGCGCCCGCTCAAACGCCTGGCCCAACAGACCCGCCAGATCGACGCAGGCGACGAGGCACCCGACGTCGATGTCCGCGGCGCCACCGAAGCCATGGAGATCGCCGACGCGGTCAACGGCATGCTGCAGCGCATCTGGAAGGAGCAGGATCGCACAAAGGCGGCGCTCGCGTCGGCACGCGACTTCGCGTCGGTGTCCGCGCATGAACTGCGCACGCCGCTGACCGCGATGCGCACCAACCTCGAGGTGCTGTCGACCCTTGATCTGCCCGAAGAGCAGCGCAAGGAGGTCGTCAACGACGTGATTCGCACCCAGTCCCGCATCGAGGCGACGCTCGGCGCGCTGGAGCGGCTCGCGCAGGGAGAGCTGTCCACATCCGATGACCACGTGCCGGTCGACATCACCGAGCTGCTCGACCGCGCCGCTCATGACGCGATGCGGGTCTACCCCGAGCTGGAGGTGTCGTTGGTGCCCGCGCCGACGGTGATCATCGTCGGGCTGCCCGCGGGGCTGCGGCTGGCGGTGGACAATGCGATCGCCAACGCGGTCAAGCACGGCGCCGCGAGGCGGGTGCAGCTGTCGGCGGTCAGCTCGCGCGCAGGTGTGGAGATTGCGATCGACGACGACGGTGTCGGCGTCCCCACGGAAGAGCGCCAGGTGGTATTCGACCGCTTCTCCCGCGGGTCGACGGCGTCTCACTCCGGGTCGGGGCTGGGCCTTGCGCTCGTGGCGCAGCAGGCCGAACTGCACGGCGGCACAGCATCTTTGGAGGACAGCCCGCTGGGCGGCGTCCGGCTACTGCTCCGGTTGCCGGGCCCTTCGTGATCGCACGCCGAAACTCGGCGGGGCCTAGCCGGTGCCCAGCAGGTCGATGACGAAAATCAACGTCTTGCCGGACAACTGGTGCCCGCCGCCGGGCGGCCCATAGGCCTGCTCGGGCGGGATCGTGAGCTGCCGACGGCCACCGACCTTCATGCCGGGAATACCGTCCTGCCACCCTTGAATCAGGCCACGCAGCGGAAACTCGATCGACTCGCCGCGGTTCCACGAGCTGTCGAACTCCTCGCCGGTGTCGTATTCGACGCCGACATAGTGCACCTGGACCGTGCCGCCGGGGACCGCCTGGGCGCCTTCTCCGACTACCAGATCCCTGATGACCAACTCGGTCGGTGCGGGGCCGTCGGGAAACTCGATCTCCGGTTTCGTGGTCACCGGACACACCGTAGTCGGGCAGACTGGTCTGGTGGCCAAGGACCAAGACATTCTCGCTCAGGTCAACAAGCTCGTCGCCGAGGAACAGGAGCTGCGGTCCAAGCTGCAGCACCGCGAGATCGACGAATCCGAGGAGCGCCAGCGGCTGCGGTCGTTGGAAGTCCAGCTCGATCAGTGCTGGGACATGCTCCGGCAGCGCCGGGCGTTGCGCGAGACCGGAGGTGATCCCCGCGAAGCCCGCGTACGCCCGCCCGATGAGGTCGAGGGCTACCTTGGCTGAGCGGTGACGCGGCCCGACGTCGTTGTCGTCGGCGGCGGGCACAACGGCCTTGTGGCCGCCGCCTATCTGGCGCGGGCGGGCCGGCGGGTGCAGATCCTGGAGCGGTTGGACCACGTCGGCGGCGCGGCCGTGTCCGCTCACGCCTTTGACGGCGTCGACGCCCGATTGTCCCGCTACTCGTATCTGGTCTCGCTGCTGCCCCGGCGCATCATCGATGACCTCGGGGCCCGAGTGCGGCTGGTGCGGCGCCGGTACTCGTCCTACACACCGGACCCCGCTACCGGCGGCCGGACCGGCCTACTGATCGGGCCTCAAAGCACCTTTGCGGCGATCGGCGCCGGCGCTGACGAGGCACCGTTTGCGCAGTTCTATCGCCGCTGCCGGATCGTCACGTCTCGGCTGTGGCCGACGCTGCTGGAACCGCTGAGAACCCGCGACGATGCGCGCCGGCATGTGGTGGCGAGCGGCGACCCCGAGGCCGAGGCTTCCTGGCAATCGATGATCTGCCGTCCGATCGCCCACACGATCGCCGAGTCGGCGCAGAACGACCTTGTCCGCGGCGTGATGGCGACGGACGCGTTGATCGGGACGTTCGCCCGCGCGGACGATCCGACGCTGACACAGAATGTGTGCTTCCTGTATCACCTGCTGGGCGGCGGCACCGGCGACTGGGACGTCCCGCTCGGCGGCATGGGTGCAGTGAGCGGAGCGCTGGCCGCCGCGGCGGCCGGGCACGGGGCCGAAATCATCACGGGCGCTGACGTTTACGCCATCTCTCCCGACGGCGAAGTGCGCTATCGCCACCGCGACGAAGACCGACGCGTCCACGCCGAGTTCGTGCTGGCCAATGTGACACCTGGGGTGCTGGCAGAGCTAATGGGTGAGCCCGCACCGGATCTGATGCCCGGCGCCCAGGTCAAGGTCAATCTGATGCTGCGCCGCCTGCCGCGGTTGCGCGACCACACCGTCACACAGGAGCAGGCGTTCGGGGGGACGTTCCACATCAACGAGACCTTCAGCCAGCTCGACACCGCGTACACACGCGCCGCGCACGGCGTGGTTCCTGACCCGCTGCCGTGTGAGATCTACTGCCACTCGCTGACCGATCCGACCATCCTCTCGGAGAGGCTACGTGATGCAGGTGCGCAGACGTTGACCGTGTTCGGCTTGCACACGCCCCATCAACTGATGAACGCAAGCGATCCCAACAGGATGCGCGATACGCTGACGTCGGCGGTGCTCAACTCGCTGAATTCGATTCTGGCCGAAGCTATTCAGGATGTGCTGATGGAAGATTCGGCCGGTCGGCTGTGCATCGAAGCCAAGACGACGTTGGACCTCGAACACACGCTGGGAATGACGGCAGGCAATATCTTCCACGGCGCGTTGTCCTGGCCGTTCGCTGAGAACGACGACCCGCTGGACACGCCGGCGCGGCGCTGGGGGGTGGCCACGGCTCGCGAGCGGATCCTGTTGTGCGGGTCGGGATCTCGCCGCGGCGGCGCAGTGTCCGGGATCGGCGGCCACAACGCCGCGATGGCCGTGTTGGAGAGCTAGGGCATCGCCTCGGCCAACGCCATGTGTCCCTCGAAGCCGAGGTCGTTAGCCATGGTGCGGTAGCGGTCCCTGAGGCCGCGGTACGACTCATCGCCGTTGGCCCGCGCCAACAGCGCGCGCAGTCGCAGCACCGTGCAGTTCATCGCGACCCAGTCATAGTCGCGTGGGACGGCCGCTACGATTCGATCGAGCACCATTCCGGCTTCGGCTAGGTCATGCCCCGAACCGCGGTCGATCAGCGTCTCCACGAAAAGCTTCACGATGACATCCGCGTTGCCAAGATTGCCGGTTTCATACACATCTTCGGTCAGCGTCCGCAACTGCTCAACGGCGGGTTCGAGTTCACCCCGCCTTGCCTTTTCCCTGGCGAGGTAGGCGTCGAAGATGGGAAGCACATTGAGGGCGAAACGGTGTTCGGCGCAGGTCGCCCGCAGCTCGCTGAGAATGGTAAATCCGCGTTCGCGATCGCCGTGATGAAAAAGGCTGACTGCCAGGGTCATTCGTAGCAGTACCAAGGCCGTGTCGTCGCTGGAGCGCTCAGCAACGGCAAGTGCCGTCTCGATCTCATCCAGTACAGATTCGTCGACCAGAAGCGCCCCGCGCGGCACCGCCGTAACGTATTTGTACGCGATCGTCGCGGCCAGCGACAACGGATCGTAGCGCTGCGCCATTTCAACCCCTCGGTCGAGGTCCTCGCGCCATCCGTCACGGCCGCACACCCACCGCGCGGTACCCCGCCACACCAACGCGGCCGACAGCGGCGATCCCATGATGATGTTCCCCTTGGTGGGGTCCCCATCGGCAAGCTCGACAACTGTCGACGCCAAGCGGAGCACCTCGGCGAGCTCCGCTGTTTGAAACTTGGCGACCACCACTGCGAAAAGCAGGCCAATGGTCAGCGTCGGGTCGCCGACGGACTCGAGTAATGCCACGTATTCGGACGCCAGCCGGGAGGCCTCCCGAACCTGTCCGTGTAGGACGTGCTCCACGGTCATCCCCGCCATCCCCACCGCCACCGATGCCTTGTCGTCGGCTTCAGCGCAGAGTTCGCGGAGTTCGTCGAAACGCGAAGAGATATCGGGATGAAATCGCCGCCAGGCGCTGCCGCACAGCAGGGTGCGCGGTGCGATACGCATGGCGGAGCGCCCTGGGGCGTCGGCGGGTAGCGCATCGGCCACCAGTCGCGCGCGTTCCCAGCTCAGCTGTGCCGCAGCGATGTCCCTGTTGGTCGACCATCCACCCGCACGCATGTGCCACGCGTAGGCCGCGTCCAATTCGCCTGCCGCCTCGAGATGCTCGGCGATCAGAGCAGCATTCTGGTCCTGCTGGTCAAGAGTTCCCGCCAACCGCCGATGCAGCTGGGCGCGATCGGACTTCAACTGCGATTCGTAAGCCACCGCGCGGATCAGCGGATGCCTGAACGCGTATTCGGGCTGCGGACTGAAGGCGGTCTGGTCGACCAGCTCCGCACGGACAAGGTCGTCAACCGCGGCATCGACGCCGAGAGCCTCCAGCATGCCGGGCGCGAACCGCGACCCGATTACCGCAGCGGCATTGAGTGTCCGCTTCGCAGCGGCGGTGAGGCGGTCGATGCGCGCGGCGATCACCGCCTGCAGCGTGCTGGGCACACTGACGTTGGCCGCCGGATCGGCGCACCGATAGCAGCCGCGGCCGCCGATCAACACGTCGCGCTCGGACAGGTCCCGAACGATCTCTTCGGCGAAGAAGGGGTTGCCTGCTGCCCGCTTGGCAACCAGATCGACGAGTTCAGCCACCGACGAATCCTTGCCCATCAGTTCAGTGCTGAGTGCCGACATCTGAGAATCGTCCAGCGGCTCCAGGGCGATGGTCTGCGACCGTGGTGTATGCGCAAGTGCGCCAGTGTATTCCGGCCGGTACGTGATGAGTACGAGGGTCCGGGTTTGCGGAACAACGGCGAGGAACTCCGCGAGCAGCGACTCGCTGACGCCGTCGATCCAATGCGCATCCTCGATGACGTAGACCGCGGGTGTGGACCGCGCGAGTGCGGCCGCGTTGACCATGGCGGCCAGTCGGCGTCGACGGGCGTCGGGATCGATCTGCGACAGGCCGGCGTCGGGATCCCCGATGCCCAGCACATCGTCCAGCAGAATCAAGTCTTCATTGTCGGCGCCCAAAAACCGTTCGCGCACTTGCGCGCGCGCTGACGCCGCATCCAGACCGGCGGCGCCAGCCACCTCGCGGAGCAGCTCGCCGGCAGCGTGAAAAGGCAGGTCGGTCGTGTGGGATTCGCAATATGTCGCGAACACCTCGACGCCGGTGTCTTTGGCCCGCGAGGTCAGCTCGCGAACGATGCGGCTCTTGCCGATTCCAGGCGGACCGACCACGCCGACGACGCTTCCGTTGCCGTTGGTTGACCGCTCGAGAACACCGTTGAGCGCGCCCATCTCCCATTGCCGTCCAATGAAACTCGGCTCGGCTCTGTCCGAGCGTCGACTGGTGGCCATCCCGAGCAGCCGGTGAGCGGGCACCGTGTGCTGGGCGCCCTTGATGTGAACCTGCTCGCTTTCACCCAGCATGGCAACGGAGTCGACCAAGCGTGCCGTCGAGTCGCTCACCATGACGCCGCCGGACGGTGCCACGGACTCCATCCGTTGTGCCATCCCGACTTGTTCGCCCACTGCGGTGTAAGTCATTGGACCAGACCCGATTTCGCCGGTGATCACCTCACCGGAGTTCAGGCCGATCCGCAGCTGTAAGGCGACGTTGTCGCGACGCTCGACTTCGGCAGCCAGGCTCTGGGCATCAGCCTGAATGTCGAGCGCGGCGCGGCATGCGCGTACGGCGTGGTCCTCGAGTGCGACCGGTGCCCCGAAGACGGCCATGATGCCGTCGCCGGTGAACTTGTCCACCGTCCCGCCGTAGCGCTGCACGATCATCGACGAGCGGCGGAACACCCCGCCCATGATCTCGCGCAGCCGCTCTGCGCCGACTGCCGCCGCGATGTCCATCGAGTGGACGACATCGGCGAACAGCACCGTCACCTGCTTGTACTCGGCGTGACGGTCCACAGCGTCCACAGGCGAACCGCAGGCGTCGCAGAATCGGGCGCCGTCCCGAAGCTCGGCGCCACACGCACCGCACGATGTCGCCACGGGCAATCAGGATATGGACTTCGGGCCGCGTGGGCGCGCGATTCGGCTGCCTACCCCGTTGCGAGCCGGTCGATGATGGCGCGCAGCGCCTTCAGGTCGGCGTCATCGAGCGAGGCGAGCACCTGCGGTGCCGGGTCGTGGATCGCGTCGACGATGCGGACCATGTCGCGGCCGGCGTCGGTCAGCGACACCACCTTGCACCGCCGATTGGTCGGATCGGTCTCGCGCACCACGAGTCCGCGGGCTTCGAGGTCATTGACCGCCACCGTCGCCGCGGGTGCATCGATGGCCGCGGCAAAGGCGACCTGCTTCACGGTCATCGGCTGCCGGCTCAGCCGTCTCAGTATCCGGACCCTGCTGAACGGTAACCGGGTCTGCTCGACGACCGCCCGCTTCCAGCTGTCGCGGTTGTCGATCACCAATGCAGCCAGGTCACGCCAGATGTCGTCGGCGAGCGGACTACTTGGCATGGGCGTCCTCGAGTCGCATCTGGGGCCCGGCGACCAGCGGTGCAAGCCGCTCCGCCGAGCGCAACGCACGTGGTGACGTCGAGTAGAGACCGAGCACGAAAATGGCCACCCCGAGTCCCGTGCAGACCAGCCACAGCGGCCGGGCGGCTGCGGCGAAGTCCGCACCAGGAGTCGCCAGCGCGGCTCCCGCGACCGAACCGCATAGCGCCACACCGACACTGACGCCCACCTGTCTGCTCGTCGAGGCCACGGCCGCGGCCGCGCCGGCCCGATCCGTCGGCATGCCACTGACCGCCGTATTGGTGATCGGTGCGTTCACCATCGAGAACCCGATGCCGAAGACCGCGAAGACCACCAGCAACTCCCACACCGGGGTGGTCGCAGTCAACCGCGTCAGCATCAACGTGGCCGCGGCGATCAGACTCCCGGCCACCAACAGCGACGGGCGACTGCCGAATTGGCCGACCAAGCGGCCCGACAGTGGCGAAAAGATGAGCGCACCAATCGCTATCGGCAGGTAGATCAATCCAGTGTGCACGGCCGAGAAGCCCCGCTCCTCCTGCAGATACAGCGAGATCATGAACAGGAAGGCCCCCCAGGCGGCGAAAGCACACACCGCGATCATCGTCGCAGACGAGAACGGGACGCTCCGGAAGAAGCGCAGATCGATGAACGGGTCGTGGCGCCGGGCTTCGTAACGCAGGAACGCGACGAAGGCCAGGGCCGCGACGACGGCCACAGCGATGATGCGCGCGTTGGTCCAGCCCATACCGGGCCCCTCGATGAGCACGAACACAACACCGAACAGGAACGCCATGCCCAAGCCCTGCCCGATCGGGTCGATGTCGCGCATCGTGGCCGACTTGGATTCCGGGACGAAAATCGCGGTCAGCAAGATTGCTGCCGCGCAGATCGGCAGGTTGATCCAGAACACCGCGCGCCAGTCGACGTACTCGATCAGCGCGCCGCCGACCATCGGACCGAGCGCCATCGAGATTCCGACGACGCCACCCCACACACCGATCGCGCGCGCCCGTTCCACCCGACCCCTGAACACCTGGGTGATGATCGACATCGCCACCGGGTTCATCATCGAGCCGCCGGTGGCCTGTAGAAAGCGTGCGCCGATCAGTGTCTCGATGTTGGGTGCGAGGCTGCACATCAGCGAGGCCAGCGCGAAGATGGTCAGCCCGACCTGAAACGTACGCCTGCGGCCGAATCGGTCGCCGGCGGCGCCGGATAGCAACAGCAGCGATGCCAGCACCAGCGTGTAGATGTCGATGACCCACTGCAACTGCGAAGGTGATGCGCGGAGGTCGGTGCGGATGCTCGGAATCGCGACGTTGACGATCGTCGCGTCCATCGACACGATCAGCAGGCTCAGGCAACAGGACACCAGGATGATGGCCTTGCGCCGGGGGCTCTGGGGCCCCCGCGAAGCTGGGGACGACCGGACGATGGTTTCATTCACACAACTATTGTGAAACTACAATTGTCTGCCTGGCAAGCCACTGTGGCCGAGCTGGGCCCACGCGCAGCTGGGGAACACAACGCACCCCAGCCTTCGAGGAAAAGCTAGCGGGCGTCGAGTGCGGCGTAGTCGCGCTCGGTGTAGCCGGTGTAGATCTGGCGCGGACGGCCGATCTTGCCGCCGCCCTCGTCGTGCATCTCGCGCCAATGCGCAATCCAGCCGGGCAGCCGGCCCAGCGCGAACAGCACGGTGAACATCCGCGTCGGAAAGCCCATCGCGCGATAGATCACGCCGGTGTAGAAGTCGACGTTCGGGTATAGCTTGCGCTCGATAAAGAAGTCGTCGGTGAGCGCGACCTCTTCGAGCGCCTTTGCGATGTCCAGCAGGTCGTCGTCGCCGCCCAGCTTGCCGAGGATCTTGTCGGCCTGCTCCTTGACGATGCGCGCCCGCGGGTCGTAGTTCTTGTAGACCCGGTGGCCGAAGCCCATCAGCTTGACGCCGTCCTCGCGGTCCTTCACCTTCTTGACGAAGTCGTGAGTGTCACCGCCCTCGGCGCGGATCTTCTCCAGCATCTCCAACACCGCCTGGTTCGCGCCGCCGTGCAGCGGTCCCCAAAGCGCGTTGATGCCACCCGAGATCGAGGTGAACAGGTTCGCCTGCGATGAACCGACCAGTCGCACCGTCGACGTCGAGCAGTTCTGCTCGTGGTCGGCGTGCAGGATGAACAGCATGTCGAGAGCCCGGACGAGCTCCGGGTCCACCTCGTACGGCTCGGCCGGCAGGCCGAACGTCATCCGGAGAAAGTTCTCGACGAGGGTCATCGAATTGTCGGGGTAGAGGAACGGCTGGCCGACGGACTTCTTGTACGCATAAGCCGCGATCGTGGGCAGCTTGGCCAGCAATCGGATGGTGGACAGTTCGACCTGCTCGTCGTCGAAGGGGTCCAGCGAGTCCTGGTAATAGGCGCTCAGTGCGTTGACCGCACTGGACAGCACGGGCATCGGGTGCGCGTTGCGGGGAAAGCCGTCGAAGAACCGCTTCAGGTCCTCGTGCAGCAGCGTGTGGCGCTGGATCAGGGTGGTGAACTTTTCCAGCTGTTCCGTCGTCGGCAGTTCGCCGTAGATCAGCAGATAGCTGACTTCGATGAAATTCGACTTCTCGGCGAGCTGTTCGATCGGATAGCCCCGGTACCGCAGGATGCCCGCGTCGCCGTCGATGTAGGTGATGGCGCTCTTGGTCGCGGCGGTGTTGACGAAGCCTTCGTCGTAGGTGGTGTAGCCGGTCTTGGCCAGCAGCGAACCCAGCGCGATGCCGTCGGCCCCCTCCGTGGCGTCCACGACGTCCAAGTCAAGCTCGCCACCAGGATATTTGAGGCTGGCGTGCTCGTCGTTATCGGCCACGGGGATCCCTTCTTCGTTGCAAGGAATACGGAGTCTGCCCCTCAAAAGGTAGTCCCATTCCAGCAGTCCTGCCCGCGGGGGGCGGGCAATTGCTCAGACCGGCTGCCGAAGCGCGCCGATTTCACCCGCCAACTCGGCGTATGTGGCCTCGAGTTGGTCGATGACGTCGTCGATGCCCAGCTGCGTCCAGTCCAGGCCTTGGTCGCCGAGGTTGGTCAGCGCGGTCATGATGACCGACGCCCACACTGCGGACATCAGCTTCACCTTGCGGTCGTCCAGACCCGCACCGATCCGCTTGGCCAACGCGGTGTCGATGGAGCTGCCGCGATACTCGAGTGCGGACTGCCTCAGTGTCGGCGACGACACGACGATCCGGGCGATGCGCATCAGCCGGTCAGTAGACAGCTCCCCCGCGGGAGCAAGCTTGGTGGCGTTGGCCATCCCGACGTAGGACCGCAGGAGCGCCTCGAAGTGGCTGATGTCGAGGGGTTGGCGGTCCAACTCGACGGCCGCCCTGTCGACCACCTCGTCGACCAGAGCCATCGCGATGGCGTCCTTGGTGGCGAAGTACCGGCTGAAGGTGCGGGGCGAGACATCGGCGATCGCGGCTATCTGGTCGACCGTCGTGCGGTCGAAGCCCTGCCGGTCGCACAGCTCTACGGCAGCGTCGATCAGGGTGGCGCGAGTGCGTTGTTTCTTTCGTTCGCGCAGACCGACGACTGGCTCCCCCCTGACTTCAGCCACCTGGGGATGCTAACGCGCCAAGTTATGAATTGCGTTAGAAAATGGCAACCTCAGGCGTTTGTCGCTCGTCACACTTTGTCATCCTCGGCCACTCGGTACCGCACAAGCGCAGGCACCGACAGCGCGGCGACCACAACGCCAACGACCACAAGCGCACCGCCACCCGTCGCGGCGACCGTGGTTCCTACTGCCGCGGCGGCGGCACCGTGCACGGCGTCGGCCAGTCGAGGCCCACCGGCGACGACGACCGTGAACACGCCCTGTAATCGGCCGCGCAGGTCGTCGGATACCGCTTGCTGGAGAATCGTCGACCGGAACGCCGCCGACACCATATCCGCTGCGCCGCCAATCGCCAAGAAGCCCAACGCAATCCACAACAACAGCCCGGTCCGGCCGCCAGCGAAACCGGCCGCGATGCCGAAGCCGACCATCGCTAGACCCCACACCACGATGGCAACTACCACCGCAAGGCCTTGGCGCCGGATCCGCGGAAGCCAGCCCGAGAACAGCCCACCCGCCACCGCGCCCGCCGATATCGCCGCGGACAGCAGCGCTATGGTGGTCCCGCCTTCGACCGGTCCGCCGAAACTCTCGTGCGCCATCTGCGGGAAGAGCGCGCGCGGCATGCCGAGGATCATCGCGATCAGGTCGACGACGAACGACATCAGCACGACTTGGTTGCCCGCCACATGGCGAAAGCCGTCAAGCACTGCGGCAAACCCCCAGCCCACGGCGCCCGTCTGACCGTTGCGGGGAGGCATCGGGGCCAGCCGAAGAGTCGCCCAGATGGGTGCAACGCAGGTGATCGCGTCGATCAGATACAGCGTGGACAGGTCGACCCAGTGCAGCATCACGCCTGCCAGCAGCGGCCCGACGATCGCGCCGAACTGCATGACGGTCATGTTCAGCGAGTTGGCGGCGGGCAGCTGCGCACTGGGCAGCATCCGCGGGATCGCCGCCGATCGAGTCGGCGAGTTGATCGCGAAGAACGCCTGCTGCATCGACAGCAGGCACAACACCACCCATATGTTGTTCAACGCCAGCGCGGCCTGCAGCCACAGCAGCACCGACGCCACCGCCAGTCCGCAGGACGCGATGATCAGCAGTCGCCGCCGGTCCATCGCGTCGGCCCAGGCGCCGCCCCACAGGCCGAACACGACAAGCGGCACTAACGCAAACAACCCGGAAAGTCCGACGTACGCGGAGTTCTGGGTGAGCGCGTAGAGCTGCACCGGCACCGCGAAAATGGTGAGGTTCGCGCCGATGACGGTGACGATGCCGGCCAGCCACAATCGCCGGAAGTCAGGGGTCCGCAGCGGAGTGGTATCAGCGAAGAGCCGCCCCCGCGAGTGGGGAAAACGGCCCAGCACTAGGGCTGGAGCCGCTCGATGCGACCGTCCGTCAAGCGAATCCTGTTGTGCACCCGGTTCTCTCGGCCCTGCCAGAACTCGACGACCTCCGGCCCGATCAGGTAGCCACCCCAATTCGGCGGCACCGGTACCTCGTCGAGATCGGCGAATCGCTGCGTCACGTCGGCCAACTGTTCCAGCAACCCCGCGCGTGAGGCAATCGGTTTTGACTGGTTCGACGCCCACGCGCCCAGTTGCGAGCCGCGAGGCCGCTTGGACCAGTAGTCGGCCGTGGTCTCGGCAGACACCTTGGTCACCGGCCCGCGGACGTGGACCTGCCTGCCGAGCAGAAACCACGGAAAGGTCGCCGACGCGTACGGGGTGGCGGCCAGTTCCTCACCCTTGGCGGAGTCGTAGTTGGTGTAGAAGGAGATGCCGGTTTCATCCACGCTCTTGCACAACACTGCTCGGGTGACCGGCCTTCCCTGGTGGTCGACGGTGCCGACCACCATCGCGTTGGGTTCGGCCACTCCGGCTCGTTCGGCGTCGGCTAACCACTTGCGCAGCAGCGCAACCCAGCCATCGGCGAACCAGTCGGCGTCCAGGTCACCGCTGCCGTCCTTCTCCACCGACCCGTACTCGACCCGCATTCGCGCCAGGTGGTCATCATCGCGCGTTGCCACGCGACAACGCTACGCCCCCGGAGTTCGCCGACGTGTTACCGACCGGTAGCGAGGGTCGAGAAGCCAGGTGCGAGAATCGGGCCCATGACTCGCATGTCCCCCCTGGTACCCGAGGACTTCGTCCCAGGGCTCGAAGGCGTCGTGGCCTTCACCACCGAGATCGCCGAACCGGACAAAGACGGCGGCGCGCTGCGCTACCGCGGCGTCGACATCGAGGATCTGGTCAACCGACAGGTCACCTTCGGCGACGTGTGGGCGCTGCTGGTCGACGGCAAGTTCGGCCATGGCCTGCCGCCCGCCGAGCCTTTCCCGCTGCCCATTCACAGCGGTGACGTCCGCGTGGACGTGCAGGCCGGCCTGGCGATGCTCGCCCCGATCTGGGGCTACCCGCCGATCCTCGATATCGACGACGAGACGGCCCGCGACCAGTTGGCCCGCGCATCGGTGATGGCTCTGTCGTACGTCGCGCAGTCCGCACGCGGCATCTATCAGCCCGCGGTCCCGCAGCGCATGGTCGACGAATGTTCCACCGTGACAGCCAGATTCATGACGCGGTGGCAGGGCGATCCGGACCCGAAGCACGTCGAGGCGATCGACGCCTACTGGGTAAGCGCCGCCGAGCACGGCATGAACGCGTCGACGTTCACCGCGCGCGTGATCGCGTCGACGGGCGCCGATGTGGCAGCTGCGCTCTCGGGGGCGATCGGGGCGATGAGCGGGCCGCTGCACGGCGGCGCCCCGGCCAGGGTGATCCCGATGATCGAGGAGGTCGAGAAGACCGGCGACGCGCGTGCGGTGGTCAAGCGCATCCTCGACCGCCACGAGAAGCTGATGGGCTTCGGCCACCGCGTCTACCGGGCCGAGGATCCGCGGGCGCGGGTGCTGCGGGCCGCAGCCAAGCGGCTGGAAGCCCCCCGCTATGAAGTGGCGGCCGCGTTGGAGCAGGCCGCTCTGACCGAGCTGCGGGAACGCAGGCCGGACCGGGCGATCGAAACCAATGTCGAGTTCTGGGCGGCGGTGATCCTGGACTTCGCACAGGTCCCGGCCAAGATGATGCCGGCCATGTTCACCTGTGGACGCACCGCGGGCTGGTGCGCGCACATCCTCGAGCAGAAGAGGCTCGGCAAGCTGGTCCGCCCGGCGGCCATCTATGTCGGCCCCGAACCGCGAAGCCCCGAGTCGGTCGAGGGTTGGAACCAAGTCGTCAAGTCCTGACGTGGGCGTGCCCGCCGGCCCGGTCGCGACATTTGCCTCGGCGGCAGGGAGTTTCGCGACGCTGGTGCGCGGCATCCCCCGCGGGCGGTGGGACGGTCCCGGTCTGGGCGACTGGGATCTGCGCTCGCTCGTCGGCCACACCTCGCGCTCGCTGATCACCGTGAGCACCTATCTACACACCACCGTCGAGCGTG
The DNA here is from genome assembly GCA_036263935.1 of Mycobacterium sp. Classification (GTDB taxonomy): domain Bacteria; phylum Actinomycetota; class Actinomycetes; order Mycobacteriales; family Mycobacteriaceae; genus Mycobacterium. The sequence continues at coordinate 8,872 of DATARY010000109.1, read as the reverse complement.
AGGACATCGCCACCCCGGCGGAGTACTACGCGCGGGTGAACCCGTCGGCGCTGGGACTCGATTCCTCTGCGGTTGTCGAGCGAGGCAGGCAGGCCGGGAGGGATCTCGGCGACGATCCCGCAGCTGCGGTGGACGAACTGGTGCAACGGGTGTTGAGCGAGTTGGCCACCGCGGGCGACCCGCTGATCCAGGTTATCGGCGGGCTGGGCATCCGACTGCATACCTATTTGCCAACACGCACGTTTGAGCTGGCGGTACACGGCCTCGACATTGCTGGGGCGGTCGGCCTTCCGCACGGGCTGCCGGCTGGCGTGCTCGAGGCGGCGACGCTGTTGGCCACTCAGACGGCCGCCGCGACCGGATATGGCGAGACCGTCCTGCTCGCGTTGACCGGGCGCGGCGCCTTGCCGCCGTCGTTCTCGGTCGTTTGACCTCGACATCGGGAACCCAACGAAACTTGGTACCCCCAATTGCGCCCAATCCGAGGTTCGGGCTCTAAGGTGTCGGGGTGCCCCAGATGGATCGTCGCGACATGATGTTGATGACGGGGATCGGCCTGTTGGCGGCCACGATCCCCGTTCCGCAGGCCCACGCGGTACCGGCAGATCGCGTGCCACCGCCGAGCGCACCGCCCGAAGCCGGTACCGGAACCTACATTTTCCAGGACGAGTTCGATGGCCCGATGGGATCAGGCCCGGATCCGGCGAAATGGACGGTGCAGAGCTGGCAGGACGACGTGTTCCCGCCGGTCGTGGGGCAATACCGCGACGATCGCCGAAACGTGTTCCAAGACGGCAACTCCAATCTCGTCCTGCTCGCCACGCAAGAAAGCGGCGACTACTTCAGCGGCAAACTGCGAGGCAACTGGAGGGGCCCCATCGGCCACACGTGGGAAGCGCGAATGAAGCTCGACTGCCTTACCCCTGGCCTCTGGCCCTCGTTTTGGGCGGTGAACGAGGATCCCCTGCCCGACGGCGAGATCGACATTTTCGAGTGGTACGGCAACGGGAACTGGCCTGCGGGAACTACAGTTCACGCTGCATCCAACGGGAAGACATGGGAAGGGAAATCAATCCCCGAACTGGTCGACGGTGGGTGGCACACCTGGCGAATGCGGTGGGACGAGGACGGCTTCAAATTCTGGCGGGACTACGTTGACGGTGCAAAACCGTACTTCAGTGTGCCGCCGAAGCCCATCCCGGTCCACGGCAACCCCGACGACAAGCGGTGGCCGTTCAACAATCCCGGCTATTGGCTGTCGCCCATGTTTACCCTTGCGGTCGGTGGGGTTGGCGCCGGCGATCCGGCAAGGGGTAGCTTCCCGGCGGCCATGCTCATCGACTGGATACGCGTCTGGTAGCCGCCTTTGGCGCTTATCGTGCCGCTTTGATCAGCTGAACCAGGTTGAACTGCCAGCGCTCGAGAAGCCGGAACCCCAGCCCGTTGGGGACCGAGAAGGCGGGGGTGGCTCCGAAGAGTTGGCCGGGTGGCAACATCGACGCCTGCTCGTGAGCGGGCCTTGACTTGTCCGCTTGGGTGATGATCCACACCACGCGGCAGTCGCTCAACGGCCCAGCGGAAGCCTCCGGGATGAGATTGGTGTCGAAGACGTCGTTGCGGTCCGTCGCTCGTTGCCACAGGCTGAGGTCGACCAGTTTCCGATAGGCGTCAGGGCGTGCCGCCAGCAAGGGTCGCATGGGGGCGGGCATGAAGGTCACCGTGTCGTTCACGAGCAGGCAATCGCCTGGCGCCGCCTTCGCGGCGATCAGATCGGCCACTTGGCTGTAGTCCATTCCGTACTTCGCGTACGGATCGCGCTGCGCCAGCAGATAATTCGGGCCTGCCGCAAGCGCGAAAACGCTCACGATGGCCACCGCTACCCAAGGCGCAACAGCCAATGCGCCAATGCAGACGCCCAAAACCAATGCCATCGCCGGTGCGGTGAAGCACAAGTAGCGAGGCGTGTAGACCGGGTGAACCAACGCCGACCAGATGAGAATCAGGGCGGTCGGTATCACAATCCATCCGATCGCCAAGGTCAACAGTTGGCGATCTGCCTGCACCAGTTGCGCGGATGTGCAGAGCCACAAGACAATAGCCGCCGCCACGACCAATGCCGACACGATCGTGAACGGCGGGCTTCTGTCGAAATATTGTTGAACCGCCACGTCTTCGATCGTCCGGCGCCCAATCGGTGCGATCCAGATGATCTGGTGCGCTTGACCGATGGCTTCGACGACAAACGGCGCCACAGCACAACCCGCCAGAACAGACGCGATGGCGAACCGCACAAGGACCGTCCGGCTGCGCCGGTAGAGACAGAGGAAAGCTATGTGCGCCAACAGTAACAGCACGAGGTACAAATCGAGCAGAATCGATGCGGCTAGGGCGATCCCATAGGAGAGCCACACCAAGGCGTTGTCGCGGCGCGTGGCGTGAACGAGCAGTACTGTCAGCCACACGGCGGCCATCATCGAAAGGGCATACGGGCGAGCTTCGATGCCTGCCCACGTCGCCCGCGGCAAAATCGCGCAGAGAATCCCCGAGCTCACCGCGACGGTGCGAGACGAGAACTGCTTGCCCAGCACCACTACGCCGGCCGCAGCGCCGCCAACAGCCAGACCGCTAGGCGCGCGGGACCAGAACTCCGTGGGCGGGAAAATCTGGAACCAGCCGTGCATGATCAGGTAGTACAGGCCGTGGACGGCGTCGACGTTGCTCAACATCTGCCACAACTGTCCGAGAGAACGACTGTATGACGCCGAAATGGTCGCGGCCTCGTCGTACCAGAAAGACGGGCGACCGGCGCCGGCCAGACTCGCTGCGGCGCCCAACGCTCCAACGATCAGCGGGTCCAGCACAGCCGGCGGCGGTCGCATCAAGACTCCCCGCCGAACACGCCGCTATGTTGCCAGAGGCGAGTTCCGCCCGGTCCGACGGTCCTGCTTTATCGTGTTTCCCGAGCCCGCCACAGGGGTGCGCGTCTTCCAGCGGTTAAACGAACTTCACCACCGACGCCTACTGATTGTCGGTGCCCGGTGGTTGCATGGGAATTGGCGCGATGAGATCCGCCCGCTCGGCGGGTCTGCATGCGTAGCCCGCACGGGAAGATCACCAATTTCTAGGAGACCGCCATGGCAATCGACGTTCAGCCCGCAGTATCCCCGCACCTCGTCGTCGACGACGCAGCTGCCGCCATCGACTTCTATGTCAAGGCATTCGATGCCGTCGAATACGGCCGGGTACCCGGGCCCGACGGAAAGCTGATCCATGCCGCACTGAACATCAACGGCTTCATGGTCATGCTCAACGACGACTTCCCCGAGTACAACGACGGCAAGTCGTCCACGCCGATCGCGCTTGGCGGCACGCCGGTCACAATTCACCTCACGGTGACCAATGTCGATTCGAAGTTCCAGCAGGCCATCGACGCCGGCGCCACCGTGGTGCAACCGCTCGAGGACCAATTCTGGGGTGACCGCTACGGTGTGCTGCGCGATCCGTTCGGGCACCAGTGGTCGCTGGGCCAGCCGGTGCGCGAGGTCAGCCCGGAGGAGATCCAGGAGGCGATGAAGCAGCGCCAGTAGCTGCTCCGTCGTCGGGTCGTACCCGTTGGACCACTCGAGGTCTGCCAGCCGCCGCACAGCTTTCGCGAGAGTTGCTAGTGCAACAGTCCGTCGAGCAGGCGCCGACGCATCGGCGGTGCCGGCGCTGTCGCCGCGGCCGCGAGCATGTCGGCGATGGTGGTGAATTTGTCACGGGGCCGGGCGTCGCCGCCGCGCGTGATCTCGGCCGCGTCGATCGCCTTCCAGCCGGCCGCGTCGATGACGTCGGGCTGCCGTCCGCGCACGAACTTGTCCAGCGTGGACAGCTTGCGGGCGGGGTCGGGCAGCAGGCCGTCGTTGTAGTCGGCCACCAGGTTGTGCACGGTCTGCGCGGCACACGACTTGTTGGTGCCGATGAATCCCGTTGGGCCGCGTTTGATCCAACCGGCGACGTAGCTTCCTCGCACCGGTTCACCCGAGGCAGGATCGATGACACGGCCGTCGACGTTAGGCACCACCGCGGCGGTCTCGTCGAACGGTAGACCGCGAATCGGCTTGCCGCGGTAACCGATTGACGTCAACACCAGCCCGGCCAACAGCTGCCGCACCTCGTCAGTGTCCGTGACGGTGAACTCGATCCCCTCGGCGCGCTCGCCACCCAGCACCTTGTTCGGGGTGAGCTGGTAGGCCAGCCGGATCCGTGGTCCAGTCGCAGGCGAAGATGTGTCGCCCAGCTTGCTCAGAACCTCCAACTTGTTGCGCGTCAATGGATCCGACGCATCCGCCAGATCGCGCAACACCAGGTCGTGGTCGATAGCGTCGAGCACCACCTCGCACGTCGAGGTCAGGCCGATCAGTTCGGGCAGCGTGAACGCCGACTGTGCGGGGCCGCGGCGCGCGGCGATGACGACCTCGGTGACGCGCGAGTCCCGCAGCGCGGCCAGCGCGTGATCGGAGATGTCGGTGCGGGCCAACGCGTCCGGATCGGCGGTAAGGATGCGCGCTACGTCGAACGCCACGTTTCCGTTCCCCACAATGACCACTCGTTCGTGGCCGAGATCGACTGGCAGATCGGTGAATTCGGGATGACCGTTGATCCACGCGACGATCTCAGTCGCGGTGCCGGTGCCGGGCAGACCCATGCCGTCGATATCCAGCCGACGGTCGGTGGGTGCGCCGACCGCGTAGAGCACGGCGTGGTGGTGGGCGAGCAGCTCGTCGTGAGTAAGGTCGGATCCCACCTCGACATTGAGGTAGAACGTAAATCCGCGCACCCGCGTCACTCTGTCGAACAGCGTCGTCACCTGTTTGGTGCTCTGGTGATCGGGCGCAACGCCGGCGCGCACCAGTCCGTACGGAGTTGGCAGTCGTTCAAAGACGTTGACCCGGACACCCTTTTGGGTCAGCAGTTCGTCGGCGGCGTACATTGCCGCTGGGCCGGAGCCGACGATCGCCACGGTCAGCGGTCCGCCGGCGCGCCGATACACCACCGGCGCCTCGAGGACCGGCGCCAGTTTGGAGGTCGGCGGCAGCTTGGTTTCGCGCTTCGGGTAAAACGCGGCGTTCAACTCGATGAACGGCAGCTGCTTGGACTCCAGCCGGGTATCGGGCGCAACGGCCCCGACTGGGCAGGCGCTGACGCAGGCACCGCAGTCCACGCAGGCCACCGGATCGATGTAGAGCATTTCAGCGGTTGCGAAACCGGGCTCGTCCGGTGATGGGTGAATGCAGTTCACCGGGCAGGCGTAGACACAGGAGCCGTCGCTGCAACACGACTGGGTAATCACATGCGGCATATGACTCGCTTAGGCGGCGGCCACCACGTGCTGGCGCTGCGGCTCGCTGCGGAACCGGCTCGGCCGGCCGTCGATCCTGCAGATCCGCCACACGAGCTTGGCGATCGGGTTGATCAGGCCGGTGTCGCGGCACAGCATCCGGACGTCGCCGAACATGTCGCGCAGCATCTGGCGGGACTCCGGCGAGCGGAAGAAGACCTCCTTGCGCACCGAGCGCGGAATGTCGAATTCCCTCCAGAACGCCTTCGGCGGAACGATGATGGCCGAGCACAGCACCCGCATCACCAGCGGCACGTATATCGACAGCCAGAACCGCTTGCGGCGCCGCAGGTGCGGGATCCGCGTGCGCAGATACTCATGGGCGAACGAAATGTGGCGGGCCTCCTCGGCCACGTGGATCGCCATCACCCGCTCCATGATCGGATGCAGCGACTTGCCCTCGCGCAGGACGTTCTTCTGCGTATGGTCGATGGGCTCCTCACCGGCGAGGATGCCAAACCAGAACGGGATTGGCAGCGGCCCGGCCACCAGCGGGATCAACGGCTGAACCCACTTCAGCAGCCGCGGCATACCGGGCACGTCGGCGCCGATGTGGTTCACCATCTCCTGAAACATCATCGTGTGGTTGCACTCTTCGACCGCCTCATGCAGGCAGTAGCGGTACTCCGGTGAGCGGTTCGGCGTCCAGAACGAGTACTCCATCAGGCCACGGATCAGGATGGACTCGAAGTGCAGACCGACCTTTGCGACATTGGCCTGCCGCCACATCCCGATCTCGATCTGCCGTTCCACTGGCTGTGCCCGGTACCACGGATGGCGACCCAGCGGATCGGTCTCGGGCAGGATCCAGCGTTCGTCGTTCGGAATCACCGCGAACTCGGGGGAATCCCAATCGATGTCCGTGTACGGATTGAAACTGCGCCGCACCGACCCCTCAGACAGTGTGGTGAGCATCTCCACATAGTCGGTGTTGTCGCGCACGTCCATATTGCGGCGCCAACGTTGGATCATCTTTGTCCGAGCCATTCGAAGCCTCCCGTGAGGTTTACATTTTCCGGCTTGATGTCGAACGGTACCGCAGGTATCGCATAAAGGCCATAGCCCGAACCTCGCGTTTGCCGAGACGCCCGTCACACGGTGGCCCCGCGGACCGTCACCGTCACAGCTGACGGTGCCCGCAGCCTCATCGACCGGCGGTCTCTAGGCTTGGGGTCATGGCCGAACTGACAATTCCCGCCGACCTCAAGCCCTCCGATGGCCGCTTCGGGTGCGGACCGTCCAAGGTTCGACCCGAACAACTGCAGGCGCTGGCCGCCGCGGGTGACCTGCTCGGGACCTCGCACCGGCAGGCTCCGGTCAAGAACCTGGTGGGCCGGGTGCGCGACGGGCTGCGGCAGCTGTTCTCGCTGCCCGATGGTTACCAGGTCATCCTCGGCAACGGCGGCTCGACGGCGTTCTGGGATGCCGCGACGTTCGGGCTGATCGACAAGCGCTCGCTGCACCTGACCTACGGCGAGTTCAGCTCGAAGTTCGCATCGGCGGTGTCCAACAACCCATTTGTTGGCGACCCGATCATCGTCAAGGCCGACCCGGGCAGTGCACCCAAGCCGCAGTCGGATCCGTCCGTCGACCTGATCGCCTGGGCGCACAACGAAACCTCGACCGGGGTGGCGGTGCCCGTGGTGCGGCCCGAGGGGTCCGGCGAGGCACTGATCGCGATCGACGCCACCTCGGGCGCGGGCGGACTGCCCGTCGATATCACCGAGGCCGACGCCTACTACTTCGCGCCGCAGAAGAATTTCGCCGGTGACGGCGGGCTGTGGATAGCCATCCTGTCCCCCACCGCACTCGCTCGTGTCGACGCCATCGCGGGAGCGGGCCGCTGGGTACCCGACTTCTTGTCGCTGCCGATCGCGATCGAGAACAGCCTGAAGAACCAGACGTACAACACGCCAGCGATCGCCACCCTGATCCTGCTCGCCGAGCAGATCGATTGGTTGCTGAGCAACGGCGGGCTGGATTGGGCGGTCAAGCGTACGGCCGACTCGTCGCAACGGCTGTACACGTGGGCCGAGGCGTCAACGTTCGCCACGCCATTCGTCACCGACTCCGAGTTGCGCTCGCAGGTGGTCGGCACGGTGGACTTCTCCGACGACATCGATGCTGCAGCCGTGGCGGCCACACTGCGGGCGAATGGCATCGTCGACACCGAGCCGTACCGCAAACTCGGCCGCAACCAACTGCGCATCGGCATGTTCGCCGCCGTTGAACCCGATGACGTCAGCGCCCTGACCCGGTGCGTCGACTGGGTGGTGGAGCGCCTCTGAGCTGCGGCGTGTCTACCGGGTAACGGGCAGATAACGCAGTAGGGTCCTCCTGATCGGGCTTCGTGTCTTGCCCGGAGGAGGTCGCCATGCGGGAACTCAAAGTCGTTGGACTCGATGTCGACGGCAAACGGATCATCTGTGAGACCCACGACTCCGGCGAGAAGTTCATCCTGCGTTCCGACGACCGACTGCGCGCGGCCGTTCGTGGGGACAAGTCTGGGTCGACTCAAATCCAAATTGATGCCGAGGTTTCAAGCGTGCTGCGTCCCAAGGAGATTCAAGCCAAGATCCGCGCGGGGGCGTCCGTAGAACAGGTCGCCTCGGCCGCCGGTGCGGAAGTCGAGCGGGTCGAAAGGTTTGCCCATCCGGTGCTGCTGGAGCGCGCACGCGCGGCCGAGCTGGCAACGGCGGCCCATCCGGTGCTCGCCGATGGGCCCGCGGTGCTGACGCTGCTGGAGACCGTGACGACGGCGCTGATCGCCCGCGGGCTGGATCCCGACGCCACCAGCTGGGATGCCTGGCGCAACGAGGACGGCCGCTGGACGGTGCAGATGGGCTGGAAGGCCGGCAAGTCAGACAACGTCGCGCACTTCCGGTTCACCCCGGGCGCGCACGGTGGCACCGTGACCGCGTTCGACGACGCCGCCTGCGACCTGATCGATCCCGACTTCAACCGCCCGCTGCGGCCGCTGGCCCCCGTCGCCCAGCTCGACTTCGAGGAGCCCGAGCCGTCCGTCGTCGTACCCGAGCCACCGGCACCGCAGCCGCGGAGCCCACGCAAGGGCAAGCCGCCGGTCCCGGCATGGGAGGACGTGCTGCTGGGCGTGCGCTCGGGCGGGCAGCGCTGATCGGACCGATCGGCCTGGCCAGCAGCTATCCATACACCGATGACGTCGCCGTTGTGGCCGACGAGGCTCAGCACGTCGAAAGCCTGGGATTCTCGACGCTATGGCGATCCGGCAACCTGCAGCGCGACCACCCGGGCCGCTTCATCGTCGGCGTTGGCGGCGCGCACGGGGCGCGGCCGGTGGAGACGCTCAACGTCTACCTCGACGAGTGGGACTCCGCAGGCATCGTGGCCGACGCACGGGTGCTGGCGGTGCTGTTGATGATTGTCCCGGTCACCGACCGCGAGGTCGCGCGGGTGTGGTCGCGCAGCCGCTGGGATTTCTCGCACAGGTGGGCGGATACCGCCGAAACCTGT
>DATARY010000083.1:0-70529 GCA_036263935.1 Mycobacterium sp. | reverse complement strand
TCGGGTAACACCATGCTGCTGCCGAAGAGCATGACCGCGACGCCGGACGCATTCAACAAGGCTCAGCTCAATGGGCCAGGGCCGTCGGCGGGGCCGTTCGTCGTGACCGGTCTCGACCGCACCGCGCAGCGAATCGTGCTGACCCGCAACCCGAAATGGTGGGGGACTCCCGCGCTGCTGGACAGCATCACCTACCTGGTGCTCGACGACGCCGCGCGCATTCCCGCGCTGCAAAACAACACGATCGACGCCTCCGGTCTTGCGACGCTCGATGAGATGCAGATCGCGCGCCGCACCGAGGGCATAGCTATCCGCCGAGCACCGGGTATCGCCTGGTACCACTTCACGTTCAACGGCGCATCGGGGTCGATCCTGGCAGACCCGACACTAAGGCGGGCGATCGTCAAGGGCATCGACCGCCAAGCCATTGCCAACGTCACACTGCGGGGGCTGGCCGACAACCCCGTTCCGTTGGACAACCACATCTACCTCGCCGGCCAGAAGGGATATCAAGACAACAGCGGTGACGTCGCCTTCGACCAGGAGAAGGCCAAGCAGGAACTCGACGCGCTCGGCTGGCGGATGAACGGCCAGTTCCGCGAAAAGGACGGCCGCCAGCTGGCGATCCGCGACGTGCTGTATGACTCACTCAGCACACGGCAGTACGCGCAGATCGCACAAAACAACCTCGCTCAGATCGGCGTCAAGCTGGACCTGGACGTCAGGCCCGCCGCCGGCTTCTTCACCGACTTCGTCACCGTCGGCAATTTCGACATCGCCCAGTTCGCCTGGAGCGGCGACCCGTTCCCGCTGTCGAGCCTGACCCAGATCTATCTGGCCAACGGTGAGAGCAACTTCGGCAAGATCGGCAGTCCCGAGATCGATGCGAAGATCGAACAGACGGTGTCGGAGCTCGATCCGGACAAGGCCCGGACCCTCGCCAATGAGCTCGACAAGATGCTGTTCAACGAGGTATTCAGCCTGCCGCTGACGCAGTCGACGGGAAACGTCGCGGTACGAAGCGCATTGGCGAATTTCGGCGCATTCGGCCTCGCCGACGCCGACTACACGAAGATCGGCTTCATGAAGCAGTGACCCGCTGCCCGGTGCGGGAAATCGCGGAAGGCAGTACGGATTCCACCACCGCCGCCGCGGCGATCCCCCACACCAGCAGCCTGATCCCCAGTCCACCGGGCGTCGAGTCCAGTGTGGCAGCACGATTCGGCAGATCGTCGCGCTCGTCGGCGTACACGGCCTTGATGATGTCGAGTGCGGCGCGCTCGCGAAGGTCGATGATGCTGTGTCCCGCGGTCGCGAGGCTGACAAGCACAGCACCTGGGATCAGCGATGCGATCCGCCGCGCCACCGTCGACGGGGTGATCAGATCGCGCCCTCCGGAGATGACGACGGTCGGCCAGCCGAACTTCGGCATCACGGACTCGAGATCAAATGGCTCGGCCTCGAACTCCGTTGTACCGTTGGCCAACTCGCGGAACGCGATGGCGGGATCGAGCGGCTTGCCGTCAGGCACGGCCCCGTAGTTGAGTTCGCGATATCCGATCCGGCCGACCAGGTCGGGCTCGTGATGATACGGCGCCTTACGGTCGAACACGAACCTCGCCGCCTGGCCCAGGCCGGACCACAACCAGTTGCGACCGGCCAGCAGCAGATCGAGTTGCCGTCGTAGCACCGCGGGGCCGGCCAAGCCGTACATCGCCGCAGCGAGCTGAGCCGCGTTCGGAGTCAACACCTCGGCGCCGACGAGCTGTCGCACCTTGGGGGCCAGACCCGCGGTCTCCGGGTCGTCGCCGTCCCAGAGCAGGCGCCTGGTCGCCTCACGGACCGCGTCGATGTCGTGCGCCGACAGCACCGGCGAATCGAGCACCATCGCGTGCACCCGATCCGGGTGCCGCACACCGATACCGGCGGCAATATAGGTGCCGTAAGAGGTGCCGTAGACGACCGCCTTCTCCACCTGGGCGTCATCGAGCACCGCGGCCACGTCGTCGACTACCTGCTCGATGGTCAGCGCCTCGGGAGGCAGGTCGGCGCCGTCATCGTCGTGACGTGACATCCCGACACCACGGTGTTCGATCATGATCACGTCGAGGCCGTCCCCCGCGGCGCGTCGCCGAAATCCCCGGTAGAGCGCTATCGAAGCCGCACCGGGGCCGCCAGGGATGAGCACAAGTGGATGCCGCGACTTTCGACCGGTGCGGACGTAATACAGGTCGAATTCCTCGACTGGGCCCCCCTCGTCGCCCGTCCGCAGCGGCCTGCGTACCGGCCGAACCCCTGGCAACGCGGCCAGTTTGTCGTGCGCCCGGCGACGCTTGGCGTTCATCGTCATCAACCGTCATTGTGCCCTCGGTGGGCCGCGCGGCGCAGTGAGTCTCGTCATCAAGCGGACCGGATCAGGTCCGCCGCCTTCTCGCCGATCAGCACGCTGGGCGCATGGGTGTGGCCCCGGATGATCGTGGGCATCACCGATGCGTCGGCGACCCGCAGACCCTCGACGCCGCGCACGCGCAGCTGCGGGTCGACCACACTGCTGTCGTCGCGGCCCATCCTGCATGTCCCGACCGGATGATAAAGGGTGTGCGACAAGGAGTTCAGGGCCCGCTCGAGAGTCTCGTCGTCGAGACCTGTCGCACCCTTCGGTCGAGCGATCTTGCCGATCAAGCCACCGAGCACGGGTGATCGGGCGATCGTCGCACAGATGCGCAGGCCCGACATCAGCGCGGCGCGGTCCTCACCGGCGTCGTCGGTGAGGTAGCGCGGGTCGATGATTGGCTTGTCCTTCGGGTCGGACGACCGCAGCATGATGCTGCCCTGGCTGCGCGGCTTCAAAAGGATCGTCCCCATGACGACGGCGTGACGGTCATACGGCTCACCGATGCCTTCCTCGAAATACGGTGCGGGAGCGAAGATCAGCTCCAGATCGGGATGCTCGAGGCCGGGTCGGCTGCGCACGAAGCCGTACGCCTCACCGACGTTGGAGGTCAGCATGCCGCGCCGCCGGACCAGGTAGTTCACCAGCTGCATCGGCTTCTCCGCGGCGAACAGCGTGTCGTCGGGCACGTCGAAGCCCATCGGCACCACCAGGTGGTCGAGCAGGTTCTTCCCCACATCGGGGGCGTGCTGCACCACATCGATGCCGTGCTCGGCGAGCTCGTCGCGGTCACCGATCCCCGAGAGCATCAGCAGCTGTGGGCTGTTGATTGCGCCACCGCACAGCACCACTTCGCGACGCGCCCGAACCGTCAGGCGCGCGCCGTCCTTGTCGAATTCGACGCCCAGGGCGCGGTTACCGTCGACAATCAGCCGCGTAGCGGTGGCCTCGGTGAGCAGCGTCAAATTCTCCCGGCGCAGAGCCGGCTTGAGGTACGCGTCGGCGGTGCTGCACCGAGCGCCCCTGCATTGGCTGACGCGAGTTTCGCAAAACCCTTCCGGCGCCGCCTGATTGGGCTCCTCGATTCGATAGCCGCATTCCTGAACGGCGGCCAACCACGCCACGGTGGAGGTACGTGGGCTGCGTTGACGCGAAAGGACCAGCGGCCCGCCCTCGATGCGATTGAAGTAATTCTCGACATTCGCGTAGTTCCACTGTTCGCCCGCGTGCTCGCCCCATTCGTCGTAGTCGGCGGCGAAGCCGCGCACCCACATCATCGCGTTCATCGACGACGAGCCGCCGAGCATCTTGCCTCGCGGCCAATAGATCTCGCGTCCGTCGAGCTCCTTTTGCGGTTCGGTCAGGTAGTCCCAGTCCATGGCGCTGCGGAACAACTTGGCGAAGCCGGCGGGAATGTGGATGAACTTGTCCTTGTCGCGGGCGCCCGCTTCGAGCACCGTGACCTTAACCGACGGGTCCGCGCTGAGCCGGTTGGCCACCACCGATCCGGCAGAGCCTGTTCCCACAACGATGTAGTCCGCGTCCACCTGCCGGATTCTAGGAGTCCGGCAGGTGTCGCACGGTCAATTCACCCGGGTCCACGCGGTGATCATGGGCGGCAACACGACGATCGCGTCGCTTGCGTCGACTTCCTCCCGTAGTCGCGGCAACAGCGTGTGGAGATCGGCCAGCTCATCGGGGACCAAGTCCAATTGTTCGGCCACGGGTAAGAGCAAGCGCCACACCTCGACCACGTAAGCCAGAGTGTCGATGTTGTTCGCTCCGCCGACGGGTGCGGCAAGGGTCAGGCGGGGTGCGCCAAGGCCCGAGCGGCGGAACAACGAGTACAGCGTCGTTCCAAACGCCGGATCGACGCCGACGGCCTGGAAGGTGTCGACGATGCCCTGCACGACGGCCCGCGACAACGGCGAGTCGGGGAAGCTGCGCGAAGCGCTGATGTCGAACTCGCAGAAGGCGATCAGACCACCGGGTCGGACACGGGCCGCAAGTTGTTGCAGGACCGCGACCGGATCGGGCAGGTGCATCAGAATGAGCCTGCCGATCACCGCGTCGACCTTGCCGACCGCGATGTCGGCGATCGTCGTCTGCTCAAATCTCACCGTCGACAGGCCCCGCTCGGCGGCTCGACCGCGAGCCACCTCGATGGCCTTGCTCGCGGCATCGACGCCGAGCACGGCTCCAGTCGGCCCGACAAGCCGCGCTGCCAGTAAGGACACCTCGCCGGGACCGCAACCCACGTCCAGTACGCGCATCCCTGGCCGCAGGCCCGCCATGCGCAGTGCGTGCTCGGTGTAGTCGTTATACAGGCGGCCTTGTAGCAGCAGTCGCTGGATCTCGACATCGGCATGGCCCAGCACGTAGGTGTTTCCGCCGGCGGCGGCTTGCCCTTCGATGTTCGTCATCGCTCACCCTCCAGCAGAATCCGAGCCATCTCGTTGGGCCGTTCAAGAGCGGAGAAGTGGCCGGTGGCGGGCACGGTTACGCGCGCGACCTCGGTCAGCAGGCCAGCGACGTGTTCGCGCTCCGCGGGCCGGGACCAGTCGTGCGCGCTGTACACGAGCGTGACGGGCACCGAGACGTCACGGTAGCGCTCGCGTGCCTTAGCGAACCCCTTCAGGCTCCGGTAGACCGCCCGGGCCACCCTCGGGTAGCCCTTGCGACGTCCGCTCCTTCGGAGTTCCGCGACGAAGTCCTCGGGCAGCGTGCTGTTGTCGACGACGCCGCCGTGCATCACGCCCTTCATGATCGGCTTGTTCTCCATGGCACCGAAGATCGGGCCGACGACCGGCACACGCACACTGCCGATGATGAACCGGGCGAACAGGTTGCCCCGTTCGACTCCGCCCCGGTAGTCGTACGGGTTGAAAGCGACCACCCGCGTGACGCGATCCTTCATGTCGATGGACGCGTGCAGTGACAGCGCGCCGCCGAGGGATTCCCCGGCCAGCGTGACGTCGTGTAGGTCGAGGCCGGTGACGAACTCGACCACCGCCGCGCGTAGGTCCGGTGCCTCGTATCGTGCGCCGGGAACGATGTCCGACCAGCCCATGCCGGGCAGGTCGAGCGCGTAGACGGTGAACGAATCCCACAGCTGCGGGATGACCCGGTGGAAGTAGTCCAGCTGGGTCCGGATGGTGTGCATCAGAACCAGCGCGGGGCCGGAGCCTGCGGTCAAGTACCGCAGGCGCGAGCCGTCGGATCGGGTGAAGTACTCGATCGTGCCGTGGCCTTCGGTCCAGGCCTCGGTGAAGGTGCTCATGCGGACACCGCCTCGGGCTGGGCCTCAACGGCGTTGGCCGCTTGGCGCGCCCGTGCCGGCAGCATCCAGGCGACGACGATCGCCGTCGCCAGCGCAATGCCCGCGCAGATCAGCGACCCCACCTGCATTCCGTCGAGGAACGCGGTGTTGACGGCCCCGCGAACGTCGGCGATCACCGGCTGAGGCAACTGGCCGATCCCCTGGTAGGCGGCGGCCATCGATCGCTCCATCGCGGCACTCACCGGTTCGGGCAACGCGGACAGCGTCGCGTTGCGGTCGAGCCCCCCGGTGTAAACAGAGGCGAACACGCTGCCGACGATCGCGACACCGAGGGTGTCGCCGAGTTCGCGGGTGGTGTCGTTGACGGCCGAGCCGACGCCGGCCTTGTCCGCGGACAGCGATCCCATGATGAAGGCGAGCGCGAGGATCGGGTGATCGCGGAATTGGGGGTACCGCCGGGTTGCGGGGGACGGTGTGCGTGTACTCATGGGCAGAACCGTAAACTTTCTAGACATGTTTTTCAAGTGCTATGACTAGATACTTGTCTGAGTGGTAAAATTATTCCGTGCCCAGGAGCTACCATCAGAACTGCCCGATCGCCAGGGGCCTTGACGTGCTCGGCGAGCGCTGGACGCTGCTGATCCTGCGTGAGCTCATTGGCGGACCGCGACGCTACGGTGACCTGCGCGCCCAGCTGCCGGGCATCGCCACCAACCTGCTCGCCGACCGGCTTCGTGAGCTGGAACAGGCCGGCCTCGTCGACAGGGACGAGCTGCCTCCCCCGGTCGCTCGGACGGTGTACACGCTGAGTGAAACCGGCTGGCGCAAGGTGTTGCCGGTGGTGAAGGCCATCGCGACGTTCGGGCTCGACATGGTCTGGCCCGACGAGAGTGTGCTGACGCCGTTGAATGGGTTGCTCGCGGGCATCCTGCTGGCCTTCGAACCGACAGCGGCCACCGGTCCGGAGGCGTCATACCGAATCGAGATCGACGACCGTCTTTTCGAACTTGCCGTGAGTCGCGGCGGCCTGACCGCCGCGAAGGCCCCGCCCGCGGTGGCCGTCACCGCGACGGCCGCCGACCTGATCACAGCGCGACTCGGCGAGACCGCCGCGGAACGCAAGGCGGCATTGCGCCGAGTGAGGTTCGAAGGCGACGCCAAAGCGATCGACCGGATGCGAGCCGCCTTCCAGCTGGCGGGAGATCCTGGTCTGGTCGTCCCGGCCTAGTCAATCCCGCGGCGGCCTGCGGCCCCAGACCGCTTGTGTCAGCTGAGCGCGGTAGGTGAAAGTCGGGTCCTCGTATGCGCGCCGCATCTCTGCGACCTCCCAGTCGGTGAGGATGCCGTTGGCGATCACGGCGTCGTCGATGCGCTGCCATGTCTTGATCCACATGCGTGAGAACGGGTCACCCCCGTGGAAGACGCGCGCCACTCCCTCATTGTCGATCTCGACAAGTCCGGCGGCATCCAGGTACAGGTGCAGGACCTTGCCGAACCGGAAGTCGGTAATCGTTGCCGCCGAAGCGAATTCGACACGCTTGTGATAGCAGGTGTCGAACAGCTTCGACAGCGGGTGGCTGGCGTCCATAGACCCGGCCACGTCGTTGTCCGGCTCTTCTGCAACGAGCCAACCGCCCGGACGCAGCGCAGCGGACATGCGCCGCAGGGCCTCAGCGGGATCGTCCAGGTGCATCAGCAGAAACCGGCTGTGAACGAGGTCGTACGATGCGGGCTCCAGGTTATCGACTGTGATGTCGCAGCGGCGCACCTCGATGTTGGGCTCACGAAGTTCGCCGAGATACTTCGGTTGGATGTCGGCGGCGACTACCTGACCGGTCGGACCCACGCGATCGGAGAGCCAGCGCACCAGCGCGCCGGCGCCTGCGCCGACTTCCAGGCAGCGCCATCCCGGGCCGACGCCGATTGCGTCGAGACAGCGTTGCGTGTGCGGGTCGCACTCGTTCTCCAACAGTCTCAGGCGCATCAATTCGTCGTCCGAGTCCGCTGCCGCGGCGAAGTAGTGGCCCAATGGCATCGGACAGTCCTTTGTTCAGGTGACGCCTTTAAGGCTTGGTCAGCGAGAACTCTTGCTTGTACGAACCGTCGGAGTTGCGGGTGCTGGTGAGCTGGCCGCCACGACATCCCCTCGACTCAACCCAGGGAGAGTTTCCGCGACATTGCCGAGCGTATCGTCCAAATCGCCTTGCCGTGAGGCGTTTTAATAATCCATATAATTAGCCGACCCGTCAGTAAGTTCGCATTCAATTTACTTTGCGGGACTCGATGCGCTCATTGGAGAAATTCGCTCAAATAGAAGGCCATGAGCGGAATCTCGCGGCGGACCTTCGGGCGCCTTGCAGCGGGTGTGGGCATCCTCGGCATCGGCGGCCCCGCCGTCGCCGGCGCTACACCCGCCGCAACCACACTGACACAAGCCGATCTTGACCGCATCATCGGCGGCCAGGCCAACACTTTGCTGGGCCGTTTGCGTTCAACGCAGGCGGGCGTGAACTACGCGGTCGCCGTCGCATTCGCTTATCCGAACCAGGGATTCAACCCCTTCTACATGTACGGCGATGTGGGCGCGCAGACGCCACCGACGGAGCGGACGCTGTTCGCCATCGGCTCGCTCACCAAGACGTTCACCGCGGCGTTGTTCGCGAACGGGGCCTTCATGCGCAACGACTGCTTCGATTGGGACGCGAGCCTGACCCGGTATCTCAATGGTTATCTTGGCCCGAACCAGAACCTCAGTCCGGCCGTTCAGAAGATGACGCCGCGGATGCTCGCCCAACAAACCTCGGGGTTCCCCAAGCCCGCGACCGGTGACCAAGACGGGATCGGCCTTTTCCAAACGGATCCCAGCAAGCCGCCACCCTCCCTCACACAGGCGTGGGAAACGCACAACGGCCCCGCGCCCGGGACGTGCTGGGAATACTCCAACCTCGGTTTCATCACGCTCGGCTTCACGACGGTGTCTGCATACGGCTGCGCTGGCGCGAAAGACCTCGCATACTCAGCAATGCTGCGCGATTACCTGACCCAGCCTCTGAACATGCCCGACACAGTGACGACGGCGCCCGAAGGCGCTCCCGTCGCACAAGGAAACCCGAATGGCCGCCCCGCCCTATCAGCCAGTGGCGCTTCGGATCTCAAGTCGTCCGCTGCGGACCTGCACACCTGGATGACGGCTCACCTGGGGGCTGCCAACCAGTCGTCGAACCTGATGAAGGGCCTGGCGGCGACGACCCAGCCGACCCCGTTGGCAGTCGAGATGTGCGGGAGACAGAATGCGCCGGGCCCCAAGTTCATGGGACTCGCATGGCAGATCGAGCCTGGGCCGCCGCAGATAGTCTGGAAAGACGGCCTGACAGAACTAGGCGGTTGCGCCTGCTGGATGGGCATGATTCTCGGAACCACAACGCAACACCCGCTCGGCATTGCGATCATGGTCAACGGCTACTCCAATACCCAGCGCACGAAGATTCTTCCGGACGCTTATGGACGGTCGATGCTGAAGCAGATAGCAGCCGCCGCGTGAGGCCGAATTCGCTAGGCGGTCAGTTCGATCCGGTGGGCGCCGCCGACGCTCGCATAGCGTTTCGGGTCGCACGTCAGCACGATCACCTGGCCGTCACCGCCGACGGCGTCGAACACCGCGCCCATCCTTGTCAGCCGGTCGGCGTCGGTGAAGCCCAGCGCATCGTCGATGACCACCGGAACACTGTCCGCCTTGGCGACCAGGGCCGCACCGGCCAGCCGCGCCACGATGCCGAGCTGCTCCTTCGCTCCGCCCGACAACGACTCGTAGGGGACGGTGCGTCCCGCCAACGTGCGGCTGCAGATGCGTAGCGCGGTGTCGATGTCGACTTCGAAACTGTCGCCGAACACGATCCTGCCCAACCGCTCGACCTGATTGCGGAACGGGTCGACGTAGCGCAGTCGTGTGGCATCGCGATGGCGCGCCATCACCGAGCGCAGCAGTTGCGCCGCGCGGGCTCGCCGATGGACGCGGACGTACTCCGCCTCGCCGTGTTCACGTTCCGTCTCGGCGGCATCCAATTGGCCCTTGCGGCCTTCGCTGCCATACACCTTCAGCCGCGTGGTGACCTCTCGAAGGGCCTCGGCGACTCCCTCGTGGCGGGTCGCCAGCGCGTGGGTTCGGCGCACCGCGTCGTCGAGTGTGGCGGCGACGGCGTCCGGGGCGGTCCGGGCCAGCTCACCACCCAGCTCCGCGACGAGTCCGGTGGCCCGTCGCGCGGCGTCCCCGTCGGTCTCCGCCTTGATGGCCAGGTCGTCGTCGCTCGCCGCGTGCCGCTGAAGGGCCAGCCGTTCGCGCGTGGTGGACAACTCGGCCTGCGCCGCGGCCAGCTTCTCGCGCAGCACGGTGGCGTGGGTTGAGCTCTCCCCCAACCGTTTCGCCGCCGCGGCGGCGACCTTGCGATGTGTCTCGCAGTCCGCGATCGCCAGTTGGTGTGCGGCCACCGCCGCGTCGAGTTCGGCTCGAGCCGCGACGGGATCCCCCGGCCCACTGGTCGCCGCATCCCATAGCCCCGCATCGGAGGGCTGACGGTCGATCAGTTCAGCGAGCCGCGCCCGCATATCCTCCACCAGATCGTCACCTGCCAGCGCCTCCACGGTGGCGCGCAACCTGTCGCGGGAGGTCATCAGCTCACGACGGCGGTGATCGAGCAACCGTGCGTTATCGGTGTCGTCGACCCTGGCCTTCGACAGTGCCGCCGCCAAAACCTCCTGCGCCGCATCGAGTCTGGCCTGGGTGTCCGTCGCTGGTGCCCCCGGCACCACCCGAGCGGTCAGCAGGCCGGGCAGCTCGATGTGTGTCGGCGCGCTGATGCTCGACGACCACGTCGTGCCGGCGTCGAGGGCGACCGGTTCGCCGTCGAGTCGGACCTCGACGTCGGCCATCGCTACGAGTTCGATGGTCGCGGCCGCGAGCTCGACCTGACCGGCGGCGCGCTCCACCGCAGCCGCGGAGGCCTCGATCGTGCGCATCGACTCCTCGGTCAACGCGATGCCGCTCAACTCGCGATCCACCCCGTCGAGCTCGCGCTGGGCGGCGTCGATCTTGGCCAACCGGGTGGACAGCCTGTCGGCCTCGTCGCGATCGGACTGCTGCTCGACGGCGCGGCGGGCGGCGTCGACGCGGGCCCGGCTGGTCTCCACCGCCGCCCGCGCGTGGTCGGCCGCGGTCTCCGCCGCGTCTTGCACTTCTGTGGCGGCGGCGAGCGCCTCGGTGGCTTCGGCGGTGACCGCCTCCAGCTCGGCGATCGCCGCGACCCGCTCGTCGATGTCGGCTCGCAACCGCCGCCGCTCGGTGAGCGCGGCAACCGATGCGGCGTGGGTGGCATCCGCGGCGTCGGCGACGACCTCGGCCTGCTTGAGCTGCTGGGTCAGCAGGGCGACGGCCTCCGCGGCCGTCCGGGCGGCGGCGAGCAGCTCCGTCGCCTCCGCCCGCTCGTCGTCCAGCCGGGCGCGGACCTCGCTGAGCGCGGCGTGCCGGCGCACCGCGTCGTCGACCTCCGCGACCGCGGCGGCGCACCTGGCGACCTCGTCATCGGCGGCGCGCAGTCGGTTGGTCGCGGCGGCCCATTCACCCGTCGGCCGGCCGGTGGGCGTGAAGTAGCGCAGGTATTCGGCGTCGATGCGGTCGATCAGTAGGGGTTCAGCGCCCGAGAGCGTCGCCGCCTCACCCGCCGCCACATCGAGCGCCCGCGACAGTGCGTCGCACCCGGACAGGTCCACCGCGACCGTCGACGCCGCCTGCAGCACCCGCTGTGCCCGCCACAGGTCCATGTCGACGGTTTCGCCGAGCAGCACAAGGACCCTTTCGTGCGCCTCATCGCCGGTGAGCTGCTCGCGTCGCGGGGTCAGCACCGTCAGTTGTGTCTCACAACGCTTGTGGAACCGCTTGTGATACATGAATCGATAAGGGCCGGTGGAGATTTCGGCAGTGATCTCGGCACCGACGTCGGCATGCGTCGGCTTGATCTGCTTGACTTCCTTCTTGCTCGACCGGTCCTTAGCTTCGACCAACAGGTCGAGCGCCTCGAGCATCGATGACTTCCCGATCTCATTGGCGCCGCTGACTACCACCACGCCCCGGTCCGGGAACTCGATCTCGCGGTGGGTGATGCCGCGGTAGTTGGTCAGGACAAGGCGATGCAGTTTCACGCCACGCCCCTGTCCACGAGGCGCAGCAGCAGCGCAAGCGCCGCGCGGGCGTCTTCGGCGTCCTCGTCATCGGCGCGGGCGGTGCGAACCAGTTCGTCGACGGCCGCGGCCGCGAAACCGCCGATGCCGAGATCGTCGAACTCGCCGTCGGCGGGGATCACCGCGATGTCGGTCTGCTTGTCCCACGTCCCGAGCGCCGCGAACAGCCTGGCGTACTTGTCGAGGCAGGCGTCGAGTGCGGCCTTGTCGGTTACCGTCAGCGTCCCGCTCAGCCCAAGCCGCACGACGGTGCGCTCCTTGTCCGGCATCAGGTCGAGGTTGATGTCGAGGTCGGCCACATCGCGGCTGCTGTCCACCGAGTGCCGCAGCGTCACGAATCGCCAGCATCCGACGCGCCGGGCATCGACATGCACGGGCCGCTTCGCATCGTCCTCGTCGATGTCGACGACCAGTACCTGGCCTGGGTCGGGTTCGATGTCGTCATAGTTTGTCACCTCGGGCGAGCCGGAATACCAGATCCGGCCGGTGGACCCCACCTGCATGCGAGAGTGCTTGTCGCCCAACGCGACATAGTGCACGGCCCCGCGGGCGATCGCGGCCTCCAGTGCAGCCAGCTTTACCAGCGACGGCCGGTCCTTGTCGGGAACGAGGATGTCGACCGCGCCGTGTCCGACGACGACTCGGGTCACCCCGTCGGCACGCAGATCCCCGAGCACAGCGCCGACGAGATCGGTCGTCGGCGACTTGGATCGCCATGGCGCGGCGACGATCTCGAGCCCGGGCCTCACCTTGTGCGCTCCGGCACTGTCGAGAACAGTGACGTTGTCGGGGCATTCGGCGACGAACAACGCGCTGGTATACACCGAAGATGCATCGAGTGGATCGTGGTTGCCGGGCAGCAGGTACACCGGAACGCCGATCGCGCGCATCGCCTCCAGCGACTGGCTGACATCCCGGGGCGCCAGCTGATTGTGCTCGAAGACATCGCCTGCGACCACAACGAATTCGGCACCGGCGTCGGCGGCCAGCCCACCGAGACACGCGGCCGCGTCGCGGCGGGCGGCCGAATACCGGGGCTGCGCCTCACCGTTCAGGAAGTGACGGGTCATGCCGAGTTGCCAGTCGGCGGTGTGCACGAATCGCATCTCGGACCGCCCTTCCTTATCCGCCGTGTACGTATCTTTTGCCAGGCATCGCGAGTGTAGGTCTGGGCGCCGACAAGTTCAGGGAGGTGCAACGGCATGCCCTACGGTTGATCGGATGAGCATCGCCTACCGCACGTTGCTGCTGCTTCGCCACGCCAAGTCGGACTATCCGCCTGGAGTGGCCGATCACGACCGGCCGCTGGCGCCGCGGGGCGAACGGGAGGCCAAGCTGGCCGGTGATTGGCTGCGGGCGCACGCGCCCGCCATCGACGCGGTGCTGTGCTCAACGGCCACCCGGACCCGCGAGACGCTCGCCAGGACCCGGGTGGATGCGCCGGCGAAATTCGTCGATCGACTCTACGACGCGACGCCGGGCGCTGTGATCGAGGTGATCAACGGTGCCGGGTCCCAATTCGGCGATGATGTCGAGACGCTACTGGTGATCGGGCATGAGCCGGCGATGTCTGCGGTCGCGCTCGGCCTGGCCACTGCCGACGGCAGCAATATCGCTGCGGCCGAACGTATCTCGGCGAAGTTCCCGACGTCGGCCATCGCCGTGCTGCGCACCGGCGAGCCCTGGGATCATCTGACGCCGAGCAGCGCCGCCCTTGTCACGTTCCACGTGCCCAGGTAGTTGACTATTCCCCTGCCCTTCGGGCGAGTGTGCCCACCGCTTGCGAGGGGAGCGCCGCCACGCGCGAGCGCTTTCCGGCGCTAATTAGGAACTGGTCGCGAGCGTCAGCTCCATCAGCTTGATCGCCATCGCGCAGGCGTCGATGCCCGGCGTCTGCGGGTTCACCCACCATCCGACCACGCCGCCTGCGTCGCTGGCCACCCCGCACGAGCCGTTGGGGTCGTTCGGCCGCATGACGATCGACGGGACACCCGCGATCGAGCGGTTCTCGATCTGGTACTTCAAGTGCTGCGCCACCTGCTTCTCGTTGTCAAGGCTGCCCTGCTCGTACCAGAACCGGGTGATGTCGATCAGGCCGGCCGGGTTGGCCGCCTGCCAGCGGCACACCGCACCGACAAAGGTGCTCTGGATGTCGAGGGGATCCGCACCCACGGTCTTGGCGAGGATGTCCTCCGTCAGCACCTCGCACTCTTTGAGCAGGTTCGGGTATTGCTTCTGCGAATTGTCGTTGCGGGGCACGTCACCCGATCCCGACTTGGCCGCGGTGCCCTCGACGGTCTTCGTGCACCCCGTCAGCACCGTCAAAGCGGCGACGATGGCGGCTAGGCCGGCCAGCGCCCGACGACCACGCGAGTTCCGGCTCATTTGGCATTCACAATCGATTGGCGGGTCAGTTCCTTGGCCACGGCACAGGGATCGGGGAACGGCTGCTGCGCGAAGCTGACCGACCACTCGATGAAGTCGTCCTGGAACTGGATGCCCACCTCGCACAGGTTGTTGCCGATCGTCGGGTCGGTGCCGAGCGCGATGAAACCGCCATGGCCCTCGATGTTGACGTCCTCGACGCTGGCGCGCGACAGCTCCTCGGTCTTGCGTTCCCGTCCGATCGGGCTACCGCGATACCACGTGAACGAAAAGTGCGGGCCCAGGATGCCGCCCCCCTGCAGCCATTGGCAGCCCACCGAGTTGCGCGCCGTGTTGACCAGGCCGGTGACCCGACTCTGCTCGGCAATCGTCTGGTCGGTAACCCCGCCGCATTCGGGAAAGAGCGGCCCGTGCGAGGCGTTCTGAGTCCGGCCCGACGTCGTCGGCACCTCTGGAGAAGTCGGCTTCGAATCGGAGCATGCCGCAAAGACCGGAACCACGGCCGCGGCCAGCACGGCCAGCGCCTTCGCGGAGCGCGTCTTACCGGTCGCGCACATGCGGGGGTTCACGCCATGCACTGTAGCCGCAGCCCGATGCCTCAACCACCGACATGCCGACTGACCAGCTCTTTTACCGAATTCTCAGGTGGTCCTGCCGAACACAACTACGCAGGAGGCGGTGTGCGACAGTAACGGGATGCTCTGGGCGTTGCTGCGACGGTACGCACGACCGTACCGATCGATGCTCGCGATCGTCGCGGCGTTCCAGCTGATCAGCACGCTCGCGTCGCTGTACCTGCCGACCGTCAACGCCGCGATCATCGACGACGGCGTGGCCCAAGGCAACCTGCGCAGGATCGTCGACCTAGGTGGTGTGATGCTCGCGGTCACCGCGCTGCAAGTGGTCTGCGCGGTCGGTGCTGTGTACTTCGGGTCTCGCGCAGGGATGGGGTTCGGCCGCGATCTGCGCTGGGCGATCTTCCACCATGTGACCGGCTTCTCGGCCGAGGAGACCGCGCGGTTCGGCGCCCCGTCGCTACTGACCCGCACCACCAACGACGTCCAGCAGATCCAGCTGCTGGTGCAGATGACCTGCACGATGCTGATCACCGCACCGATCATGTCGATCGGCGGCATTTTAATGGCGGTGCACCAGGACGCGGGTCTGTCATGGCTGCTGCTGGTGTCCGTGCCGGTGCTGGCGGTGGCCAACTACTGGATCGTCTCGCACCTCCTCCCGATCTTTCGCCGCGTGCAACGGCTGATCGACGGCATCAACCGCGTGATGCGCGAACAGCTCTCCGGCATTCGGGTGATCCGAGCGTTTGCGCGGGAGCCGTTCGAGCGCAACCGATTCGCCGAAGCCAGCGAAGCAATGGCCGACGCCGCGCTGGACGCCGGTCGATGGCAGGCGCTGATGCTGCCGGTCACCACGCTGGTCATCAATGTCTCCAGCGTCGCGCTGATCTGGTTCGGCGGCTTGCGAATCGACGGGGGCCAAATGCAGGTGGGTTCGCTGATCGCGTTCCTGTCCTACTTCATGCAGATCCTGATGGCCGTGCTGGTGGCGACCTTCATTCTGATCATCATTCCGCGGGCATCGGTGTGTGCCGAGCGGGTCGGCGAGGTGCTTTCCACCGCCCCGGAAATCAGCAGCCCCGAGAACCCGACGAAACCGACCGCCGTCGAGGGTGAGATCCGTCTGGATGCAGCGACATTCAGCTATCCGGGCGCTGATCGCCCAGTGTTGCAGGACGTTTCGCTTACCGCGTGCCCCGGCAGCACGACCGCCATCGTTGGCTCAACAGGTTCCGGCAAGTCGACTCTGGTGTCGCTGATCTGCCGGCTGTACGACGTAACTGCGGGCTCTGTCAAGGTGGACGGCGTCGATGTCCGTCACTACGACACCGAGGAGTTGTGGTCCGCGATCGGCTTGGTGCCGCAGCGCGGTTACCTGTTTTCCGGCACGGTCGCGGATAACCTGCGCTACGGCAAGGCCGATGCGACCGACGACGAGATGTGGGAGGCGCTGCGGGTGGCGGCGGCCGACGACTTCATCCGCGCCCACGCCGACGGCCTGGGCATGCGTGTCGCTCAGGGCGGGAGCAACTTCTCCGGCGGTCAGCGGCAGCGGTTGGCCATCGCACGGGCAGTCATCCGCCGGCCGATCATCTACTTGTTCGACGACGCATTTTCCGCTCTCGACGTTCACACCGACGCGCGTGTTCGGGCCGCGCTTCGCGAGGTGTCCAGCGGTTCGACGGTGTTGATCGTGTCGCAGCGCATTTCGACGGTGGCCGCGGCGGATCAGATAGTCGTAATCGACGACGGCCGCGTCGTCGGCATCGGTACGCACCAGACGCTGCTGGCGGACTGCCCGACCTACGCAGAGTTCGCGGATTCGCAGTGGGTGGGTGCCCGATGACTCGCCCGTTCGGCAGACTTCAGCAGGCGCCGGCCGAGCGATCACGCGACTTCAAAGGCTCCGCGATCCGCCTGCTCAAGCGGCTAACCCCGCAACGCGGGTTGACGGCGCTCGTGATCCTGCTGGGCATCTGCGGAATTGCGATCGGGGTGATCGGTCCACGGATCCTCGGGCACGCCACCGACCTGTTGTTCAACGGCGTGATCGGGCGTCAACTGCCTGCCAGCCTGACCAAGGAGCAGGCCATCGCGGCCGCCCGGGCGCGCGGCGACAACACGTTCGCTGATCTGCTGTCGGGCATGAACGTGGTGCCGGGCCGCGGAGTCGATTTCGGTGCCGTCGGCCGTACCCTGATGCTTGCTCTCGGCCTGTATCTGCTTGCCGCGCTGCTGGTTTGGTTGCAGGCGCGAATACTCAACGTCACGGTGCAGCGCACGATGGTGGCGCTGCGGTCCGACGTCGAAGACAAGGTGCATCGACTGCCGTTGCGCTACTTCGACTCGCGGCAGCGCGGTGAGGTGCTGAGCCGGGTGACCAACGACGTCGACAACATCCAGACCTCGTTGTCGATGACCATCAGCCAGCTCCTCACTTCGGTGCTCACCGTGATCGCCGTGCTGGTGATGATGTTGACCATCTCATTGCTGCTGGCGTTCATCACCGTGGTGACGGTGCCGCTGTCGCTGTTGGTGACGCGGACGATCGCCAGGCGTTCCCAACGGATGTTCGTCGCGCAGTGGCGAAACACCGGCCGGCTCAACGCCCACATCGAGGAGACGTACAGCGGTTTCACCGTGGTCAAGACGTTCGGCCACCGCGCCCACGCTGAGCAGCAGTTCCGGGAATTCAACGACGACGTCTACCACGCAAGCTTTGGGGCGCAGTTCTTTTCGGGTCTGGTGTCACCGGCGACGACGTTCATCGGCAACATCAGCTACGTCGCAGTAGCGGTGGTCGGCGGTCTGCAGGTGGCGACCGGTCAGATCACGCTGGGCAGCATCCAGGCATTCATCCAGTACGTGCG
This sequence comes from Mycobacterium sp., assembly GCA_036263935.1. Classification (GTDB taxonomy): domain Bacteria; phylum Actinomycetota; class Actinomycetes; order Mycobacteriales; family Mycobacteriaceae; genus Mycobacterium. The sequence goes on along the minus strand of DATARY010000083.1, from coordinate 52,793 downwards.
CCAGTTCAACCAACCGCTGACGCAGGTTGCCGGTATGTACAACACGCTGCAGTCCGGAATCGCCAGCGCGGAACGGGTCTTCGACCTGCTCGACGCCGAGGAGGAATTGCCCGACGTGCCCGCAACGTTGCCATCGTTGGATGGAGGGCGAAGGGGCCGAGTCGAATTCGAGCACATCCATTTCAGTTACCGGGCTGGCACACCAGTGATCGAGGACCTGTCCCTGGTGGCCGAACCGGGCAGCACGGTGGCGATCGTCGGGCCGACAGGCGCGGGCAAGACGACGCTGGTGAACCTGCTGATGCGCTTCTACGACGTCGATTCCGGCCGGATTCTGGTCGACGGGGTGGACATCTCGACGGTGAACCGGCAGTCGCTGCGCTCCCGGATCGGAATGGTGCTGCAGGACACCTGGCTGTTCGGCGGCACCATCTACGACAACATCGCGTATGGCCGTCCGGACGCCACCGAGGAAGAAGTATTCGAAGCCGCCAAGACGGCCCACGTCGACCGGTTCGCGCACACGCTGCCCGACGGGTATCAGACCCTGGTCAGCGATGACGGCGCAAACATCAGCGCGGGCGAAAAGCAGCTGATCACGATCGCCCGAGCGGTCCTTGCCAGGCCGGAGTTGCTGGTCCTCGACGAGGCCACCAGTTCCGTGGACACCCGCACCGAGCTGATGATCCAGCACGCGATGGTTGAACTGCGCCGCGACCGGACGAGTTTCATGATCGCGCATCGGCTTTCGACGATCCGCGATGCCGACGTCATCCTGGTAATGGAGGCAGGACGAATCGTCGAACGCGGCAGCCACGCCGAGCTGCTCGCCCGCCATGGCGAATATTGGGCGATGACCCAGGCTTGAACGGCTCAAGGGAGCAGGATGTCCGCATGAGTACCAGCACCGTGCATACGTTCTGCCGATACTGCCTGGCGTCGTGTGGGATCGAAGTGACGGTTGATGACAATCGGATTACCAAGATCTCCGCAGACAAGCAGAACCCGCACACCTGGCAGGACTTCTGCGCAAAGGGCCGCACCGCGAACCAGCTCGTCGAGCATCCGAGGCGGATCCTGAACCCGATGCGACGCGTCGGCGACGGCTATGCGGAGGCCACCTGGGACGACGCAATCAGCGATATCGCGACCCGGATGAACGCCCTCATCGAGGCGGACGGCCCTGACGCGATCGGCGTGTATTACGGCAACCCGACCGGATTCTCGTCGTCCAACATCATTTTCATGAATGCGTGGCTGGACGCGGTCGGCACGCAGAGCCGCTACTTCGTCGGGTCGATCGACCAAAACGCGATGCATGTCGTCGCGTCCGCGATGTACGGGTCGATGCTGATGGCACCGGTGTCCGACATCGACAACTGCGACTACTTCCTGCTGGTCGGCACGAACCCGGCGGTCAGCGCGTGGAACTGGCTGGAGAGCGTGCCCGACGGCTGGCGGCGGGCGCTCGAACGGCAGAAGCGCGGCGCGACGATCGTCGTCGTCGACCCGTTGCGGACCGAATCCGCCGAAAAGGCGGACGTCCATCTTGCGGTGCGGCCGGGCCAGGACTGGGCTCTGCTGCTCGCGATGGTGAAGGTCATCCTCGACGAACGTCTCGAACATCGGCAGGACTGCACCGAACTCGCCACGGGCGTAAACGATTTGCGCAGGCTCGTCGCCGACGCCAACATTGACGATCTGGCATCGCGATGCGATGTCCCGCGAGCGCAGATCGAGCAGGTGGCCCGGGATTTCGCCGCGGCCCGTGCCGCGATGGCAGTGACGCGAACCGGCGTCTCCATGCACCTGGCCGGTACGGTCGCCGAGTGGCTCGGACACCTGCTCAACGTGATCACCGGACGGATGGACCGTCCCGGTGGTCGCAGGTACGAGCCCGGCTACGTCGACGCGCTGCGGCTGGCGGGCATGCTGAAGGCCGAGCCGCACAGGAGCAGGCTGCTCGGCCGCGAGATGGTCGCAGGCGCTCACGCACTGAGCGAGCTGCCCGATGAAATCACCACACCGGGCCGCGGCCAGATCCGGGCGATGGTGATCAACTGCGGCAACCCGGTGGTGTCCGGACCGAACGGCGCCAAGCTCGATGAGGCTCTGGCGCAGCTAGACCTGTTGGTGGCCATCGACTTCGTGCAGCGCGAGAGCCACCGCCACGCGCATTGGCTACTGCCCGCCGTGCACTGGCTGGAGCGTGACGACCTGTTGGCGTTCACCAGCAACCTGCACGACGAGCCTTATGTGCAATACGGAGCGAAGGCCGTCGAACCGCCACCGGGAGCCCGACAGGAATGGCGGATCTTCGTCGACCTCGCGATCGCGATGCGCAAGCCGCTTTTCGGCGCGAAGGGCGTCAACGGGTTCATCAAGGCCAGCCGCCGAGTCGCACGTCTGACCCGTCGGCCCGGCCTCGAGTTCGGTCCGCACTGGATCGACCGCCTGATGGTGGCCACCTCACGAAAGTTCAACGGCCGCAGGATCAAATGGCGCGACGTGATGGCGCATCCACATGGCTGGGTGCTGGGGCAACGTGAATTCGGACATTTCAAAGAAGCGCTGAGAACCGACGACAAGAGGGTGCACGCGGCGCCGCCCGAATTCGTCGAACGTGCCCGCGAATTACTCGCCGAGCCGCCTCCCGAAGCACCCGTCGGCTATCCGTTCCAGCTGGCGAACCGGCGCAACAGGCACTCGATGAACTCCTGGCTCAACGAGCTTCCCGGCCTGCACCCGTCGGGGAAGCACAACGAGGTCGTGATCCATCCCGACGACGCGTCCGCGCTAGGCATCAGTGACGGTGATCAGGTGAAGGTGTTCTCTGCCGTCGGTGCGATCGAGCTGACGGCCGAGGTCAACGACCGGCCACGGCGCGGGGTGATCGTGGTCGACCACGGCTGGGGGTCAAGGATTTTCGACCCACGCGGCGGTTCAGCGGCGGAGTCCTACGGCACGAACCGGAACCTGTTGATCGACGGCGGGCCCGTCGACCCGTTGTCACAGACCGCCGCGCTGAGCTCGTCGTACGTCGGGATCGAACGCGTTTAGAGCTGCGGGCCTTCTGAGCGCAGGTCGTCGACGTTCTTCATCGCGTCCCGCAGCTTGCCCAGCCACTCGTCGGCGTGCTCGCCGACGAGCTTGACCGACCAGGCCAACGCGTCCGACCGCGACCGTGCGACCCCCGCGTCGACCAGGGTGTCGAGCACCTGACGCTCCGGCTGCCGCAGCCGGGTCATCACCGGTACGGCGATGTGCGTGAACAGAATGCGCTCGGGCGACTCGGCGTCGCCGACCTCGACTCCCCAGGCCACCTTGCGGCCATAGCGGTCCTCGGCCTCGTCGGCGATGCGCATGCGCTCGGGGCGTGTCTCCTCACGGAAACGGGCGACCCGTCCTGACGCGCGGGCCTCGCTCTCTGATTCTTCGGGTTCCGGCAGCCGGCCGATCACGGTGATTTCTTCACGGTCGACAACGACCGTCGGGTCGCCGGCGAACCAGCCGTCGGGGAGGCGACCGGCGAACCAGTCGGCGGCGTCGCTTGCGTCGGGTTGCTGGGCCTGCTGCCAGCCGCCGGGGCGGCCTGGCCGTCGGCCATGGAGGTGATGGTGTCGCATGCTTACATGCTTACACCGTTACAGCGCTGTTGGTGCGCCTTTCACCGCGGGCGAACAGCCGTGAAGACGTCAAGGCTGCTGAGCTGGGCGTGGGTGACGTCGGAGAAGTGGTGCCGCAATGTGTCCTCGAGGCGCCCGAGTTTGTCCTCGGGCAGGCGGAGGCTTCTGGTGATGCGTGACGGCGATGTGCCGCCGTGCCAGGCGATGACGACAACGCCGCCCGAGCGGACGACGCGGTTCAGCTCGCGGAGGCCGGCGTCGACGTCCGGCCAGATCTCCACGTTATTAACCGAGACGACGCGATCGACGCTGTCGTCGGGAAGGCCCGTCCGATCCGCGGTGCCGACACCAAGCTGGACCCGCCCGGACCGGATGCCGGCCTGGTTGTGCTTGGTGGCCGCTTTGAGCATCGCGGGGGAGGGGTCGACGCCGATGATGCTCGCCGCGTCGGTGTGCTCAGCGAGAAGCCGGATCAGGCCGCCGGGCCCATAGCCGACCTCGAGGACGTGGTCTCCCGGTCGAACACCGACGAGGCCGACCACTTCGTCTTGCTTGTTGGTCCACAGCATGATTCGGCCGGCGATCCGGCCGAGCAGGCCTTTAGGCTGCGCGAACGGATTGTTGGCCTGGGGGTCGAATATCGCGGATCGTGGTTGCGCTTCCATGCCCACCACGCTGGCACTTCAAGTCGACTTGAAGTCAAATGGAGATATGGAGCTCGTGACGATCGGAGACGCCGCGCGCATGCTCGGACTCAACACGTCGGCGCTGCGCTACTACGAAGACCGAGGGTTGGTGATGCCCGAACGCCACGCCGGGCGGCGAATGTACAGGCCGGAACAGCTGCGCCGGCTGGCGTTCATCCAGCTGATGCAGTGCCTGGGAGTGCGTCTCGATGCGGCGGCGGCCGTGCTCGACGAGCCGAGCGACCGATGGCGGGATGTGGTCCGCGACCAGATCGCGGCGCTCGATGAGCTCATCGCGCGGGCGGATGGCGCGCGCAACTTCCTCGAGCACGCGCTGGCCTGTCCCGCCGATCACCCGGTCGACGAATGTCCACACATGATCGAGGTGCTCGAAAAGCGGCTCGGCGGAACCACTATCGAGCAAATCGCAGTGGAGCAGGCTCAGCCATCCCCCGCAAGCGGGAGCTGCCCCCAACCAGTCCCGCTTAGCGCTTCAGGAGCACGACGGCTCCCCCGCCGACCACCATCGCAATCAGCAGCAGCGCGGCCAAGGTCGGGCTGACCAACCACCACACAAGAGCCACCACGATGATCGCCGGCGAGACGGCGAACAGCACCATGCCCGGGTGCTGCTTGATGACCGCAAGGGCGCTCTGCGCCCGAACCCGGTCGATTTCCTTAGCCATTCCACCAGGATGCCAGGGTTGCGTTCGGGCGGCCGCCTTGGTGTGGGAATGGTGACACGAAGCTGGGGTGTCCACATCACATCGACCCAGTAGGTCACAACTCGAGCAGCACCGTCACCGGCCCGTCATTGACGAGTTCGACCTGCATATGCGCGCCGAACACGCCGGTTTTCACGTGAGCGCCGAGCTGTCGCAGCGCATCGGCAAACGCGGTGACCAGAGGCTCGGCAACGGCGGCTGGCGCGGCGGCGTTCCAGGTCGGCCGCCGACCCTTTGTCGTGTTGGCGTACAGGGTGAACTGACTGACTACCAGGATCGGCGCACCGATGTCGCTGGCCGACTTCTCGTCGTCGAGAATGCGTATCTGCCAAAGCTTTTCGGCCAGTCGTTGCGCCTTGCCGGCGTCGTCGGTGTGCGTCACGCCCACCAGGGCGACCAGTCCCTGCGGGTTTGGAGCTACGGCGCCGACCACCTCGCCGTCGACCTTCACCGATGCGGACGTCACGCGTTGTACGAGAATGCGCATGGTCGCCGATGCTGCCAGACGTGGGCGCTACAACGACCCGAGGATGCCCTTCATGGTGTCGATCTCCTGCTGCTGGCTGGTGACGATCGACTTCGCCAGCTCGATGGCGGCCGGATACCGACCGTCCTTGATTTCAATCTGCGCCATGGTGATTGCGCCTTCGTGGTGCGCGATCATCTGCGTCAGGAACAACTTCGAGGCGTCGACGCCCTGTGCGTTCTTCAAGGCCGTCATGTCCTGCTCGGACATCATCCCGGACGTACCGGGCATGTCGTGGCCGGACATCGAGGGCATGGGCGCCAGTCCCCACTGGCTGAGCCAGCCTTGCATCCGCTGGATCTCCGGAGCCTGAGCTGCCTTGATTTGAGTGGCCAGCTGGGTGACCCGAGGATCGATACCCTGCTTGCCCAGCACCATGTCGCTCATCTCAACCGCCTGCTGGTGGTGCGGAATCATGTGCTGGGCGAACGTAACATCCGCATCGTTATGGGCTTCGGCGCTCGATGACGTCGCAGAGGCTGGTGTGCTGCCACCCGCAGGGTGTTCGGTGCCGGAATCGCTGCTGCTACAGCCCGCGGAGACGACGAGCGCAACAAGTGCGACGGCGCCGACGAGGGTGGTTCGCTTCCAGCTGGGTCGCCCTCACCGTACGGCGTATGACCCGCGCGGTGCGAGGCCCGAATCGAGAGCAACCTCAACCGGATCGGCGGGGTCTCCGCGACTGACAACTGAGCAGGAGCCCGCCCGCCGACCCACCAGTCAGGATCGTCCTCGTCCGTAGTCAATGGTTCCCAACCTGCTCGCCAGTCGACGCGGCCAATTGGTTGGGCGTCGGCCCTGGCCGGTCGTAGGCACCGTCAATGAGCGGGCGCTGTTCGGCGTCAGACCCGTCGGCCCGCCGGTTGTTGAGCGGCAGGTGCTGAGTCGGGATCAAGACCGACGTGATGTTGCCCCGAGTTGTCACCACGTTGGCCGGATCATCGAGGCGGGCGTTGACATAGTCGTGGATACTGGCCGCACCCATCTCGGCGTTCTGCATGGCCAGCTGGTAGTTGGGGGAGGCTGTGTTGGTGGGAAAGTCACTCCACCCGTCGTATTGACGGGCCACCAGCACCACCTTGTTCGCGATGTCGGCGGGAATGCCCTGCCCCGCGGCGACGAGCTGGTCATTGCGCGCAAACGTGTCACCCAACAAGACGAACCGCACCCCGGGCGGGGGCGTGTGCTGAGCCAGGTAGAGCGAGATCACTTGGGATCCGAGACTGAACCCGAGCACGGTGTCACCGGAGTGCAGCGGAGCATCGGCTAGCGCCGCTACGCCTGCGTCATTGTGGAGGCCGTCAGCGGGGTAGGGCACCTTGACGCAGGGACATAACGTGCCGCCCAACTGGTTTTGGGTCACCGAAAACGTGATCCCCCCGACGCCGTCCAAGTCAAACGGTTCGACTGTGTAGGTGACGCCAGCCGCATCAGCTACAGCGGGATTCATCATCAGCGCCACGGTGATGCTCGCCATCACCGCCAACCCCTTGCCAAAGCCACTCATCGCCCACCGGCCTGCCGCATCGGATGTGGATCACTGCGAGGGCAACCTACCTCTGATCAGTCGGGTAACGCGGCGAAACACGGGGAGGAGCCCGCGGCGTTCATGACGGCGAGCCCGATGCGTCAGGAGCTCTCCGGTTCGGGTACACTGGCCCGCCGGACGCGGTGGAGCTTCACTTCGGACTTGATGCCCTTCAGATACCGAGCGCCCGCGAACGACCACCTGAAACGTTCGTCGTCGCCGATGGCCTCTCGGGTCGATTCCGCCACCAGAATCGAACCCGGTCGGGCCGCTGTGGTCACCCGGCTGGCGAGATTGACCGGGCGGCCGAACCAATCGCCGGCCCGACTCACCGCCATGCCGGTGGCGGCGCCGACGCGGAGCCGTGGAAAGTCGTCGTCACCGCCGGTTGAGTCGACCAGATCCATCACGGCCTCCAAAAGCGCCACCGGATCTGGGCTGACGAGCATGACCTCATCGCCGATCGTCTTGATGAACCGGACCGGCGGAACTGCCACCTCACGGGCCAGGTCGGCCAACCGGTGCGCTAGTTGCTCCAGATCTTCCGGCGGCACCACCTCACCGAGCCGGGTGAACCCGACGAGATCGGCGAAGGCGATCGTCACCAAGCGTGCGCCGGGAATGCGCTGTCCCTCGGCCCGCTCGGTCGCGGTGACGGCCTCGGTTTCCATGAGGTGGCGGAGCTGCAGGCGCAGCATCTCCTGGATCATCGGCCCCAGCACGGGAGCGACCTCGCGCAGCAATGCTTCAGAATTCTTGGCGATCTCAAGCTCCGTCGCGGTTGGGTCCAGGATCGAGGCCAGCGCGGCGTATCGCATCACTTCGGCGGCGCGTGACAAGCCCTCGGCGAGCATCCGGGTGATCTGCACGAGCTGGTCGGGCTGCATGCCGAGGTCGATGAACTTCTGCGCAAACGCCGCGGCCTCCGCATCGGCGCGCATGTACACGGCCGCATCGGGATCCTCGACGCGCGGCAGTCCCGTGGCCCGCTGAATGCGTTGAAGCAAGTCGAGGTCGATACCCATCTTCTCGCTGGTCTCGCGGGCGGAAACATAGACGCCGTCGTCACCGAGGATCCGGCGTGCTGCCAGCAGCGCGGGAGCGAACGCGCCCCGGATCTGCTCGACGGTGACCCCCCGCTCGAGCAACCACGGGATCAGCTCAGCGCGTTCGTCCCGAGCCTTCCCTTCCAGGCCGTCGAGCAGCCCGGACGCTTCGACGTCGAAGTCTTCGGCCACCGTGTCAACGTATACCGACGACTAGTGGGATATTCGCAGTCGTGACCACACCGGTGCTGTACGGCTTTCCGCCGATCGTCGACGCCAATGCGCGCACCCTGATCCTCGGCAATATGCCGAGCGTGATATCGCTGGCCGCACAGCAGTACTACGCGAACCCCCGCAATACGTTCTGGCGGATTACCGGCGAGATTTTCGGGTTTGCCGCCGATGACCCGTACGACGTTCGCACGGGGGCACTGCGCGCGAACGGCGTTGCAGTATGGGATGTGCTGCGGTCGTGCCGTCGGGCCGGGAGTCTCGATTCCTCGGTCGAGCGGGAAAGCATGGTCGCCAACGACTTCGGGACGCTGTTCGATGGGCATCGGCACATCGCACACGTGTTCTTCAATGGGGCCGCCGCGGAGAAGAATTTTCACCGGCTGGTGAGCGTCGACCGCCCGATCAGCTACGCGCGCCTGCCGTCGACGAGCCCCGCCCAGACGATGCGGTTCGAGGACAAGCTGCAGGCCTGGCGCCGCGCTAGCATGGCCTGGCCTACCCGATCGCTCGTGGGAACTAGGACACCGGCGGGCGGCGCTGCGCCCATGGCCGGGCCTGCTCGATCTGTGCGGCCAACGACAACAGCGTCGCTTCGTCAAACGGCCTGCCCACCAATTGGATCGACGTAGGCACACCATTTCCGTCCAGATCCCACGGTACGACGGCCGCTGGCTGGCCCGTGACATTGAACATCGCCTGGAACGGCACGCGCTGAGCAACGAGCGTCAGCGTCGTTATCGCTCCTCGCCGTTGATAGGCCCCGATCCGTGATGGGCCCGTCGCGGTGCCCGGCGTGATCACGACGTCGAAATCGTCGAAGATCGACTGAACACGTTCGGCCACTTCACTTTCCGTTCCCCTGATCGCATTCATCCTCCGATCGGAGAACAGACTGCCGATCCGGGCGAACGCGCGCGTGCGCGCTTCGAGCCGCTCCGGGTGCGGCAGCGACTTCACGTCGTCGTAGACACCGCGGAAGTACCGTGGCAGCGCCTGTCCGTAAACCCCAGACGCCGGATAGTCCGGGTCACGCGTGACGACGTCATGGCCAAGCTCACGTAGCAATGCACCCGCCTCGTCAACCGCCGCTCGCTGAGCCCTTCCGACACGGGCCGTCAACGGCGGAGGGACCTTGGTGCTCAACGCAATCCGTAGCCGCCCTGGTGGTCGGGCTGCGGCAGCTAGGAACTCCCCTCCGGGCGCCGTGACATCCAGAAAGAGCGCGGCGTCCTCGACCGTCCTCGCCATCGGCCCGTTCACACTAAGCCCGTTCCACGCGTCGTCGTGCGGAGCCAGCGGCACCCGGTCCCGCTGCGGCTTGATCCCGAACAGCCCGCACCACGTCGACGGGATCCGGATCGAACCCATCCCGTCGGAGCCAAGTGCCATCGCCGCCAGGCCGGCGGCCACCGCGGCGCCGCTGCCACCGCTGCTGCCACCGGGCGTGTAGTCGGTGTTCCACGGATTTCGCGTCGCCCCGAACATAAGCGTCTCGGTAAAAGACCAAATCATCATCTCGGGCACTGCCGTCTTCCCGACGATCACTGCGCCCGCATCGCGCAGTCGCCGCACCACTTCCGCGTCCTGCGTGCGGGCCGGACCGTAGGCCGCGCTCCCGTATGTCGTCGCTTCCCCGGCGATGTCGACGTCGTCCTTGATCGCGATCGGCACGCCCAGCAGCGGCAGGCGTTCACCCGCATCCAACCGGGCCTGCGAGGCGGCGGCCTCCTCCGATGCGCGGTCAGCGAGAACCACGCGGTACGACCGCAGATCGGGGTCCAGACGCGCGATACGGTCCAAGTACACGTCGAGCAATGCCGGCGCGGTGATCGTGCCGTCGGCCAGCATGCGGGCCTGCTGCGCGGCACCGCTGAAGACGAGATCAGTCGGATCCACATCACTCCTAACTGCCATGGGTGGCGGCGTAGTCGCCGGGGGTGGCGCCCAGCGATCAAGGTCGCACACCGAGGTGGTCGCGGCCCGACCGACCCCTCCGCGCGCATGGGCGCCGCTTCCGTTGCGTTTTTCCAAGCGCCCATCCAAGCCAGGCTACGAAACTGCCGGGCAGCCCAGTTAGCCGTTGGCGGCTATTGGCCGACAGAGAAGCTGCCCGGAGGCAGCAGTGCGAACGGCGTGACGCACCGACGGTGCCGCTCCGTGTGACGCCCGGCCAACACGGCGCCACCCACGATGAGGGCCAAGCCCGCGATGGCAACCCCGTTGTGCGCGGGAGCACCAGCTGATTGCGGTTCTGGCACGGACTGCGCGGACAGCGCGTGCACGGCTTGCGGAGGCGGTTCCGGCACGGCGGGCGATATGGCGTTCTTGGTGAAGTACGTAGCCAGCGCCGTCGTCGCTGCCACGCCAGCGGCCATCCAATGTGTCATGGTCGCCCCCAGAAGGCCGCCAAGCGGTTCCGTCAGCGACACCAAGACGACGGTGATGGCGCCGATTCCACTGACCAGCGCCTTGCGGTACTCGGCGGGCTTCTTCAGCGTCAAGCGCGGACGAACCGATTGAGCTGCGAGCTCGCCCTCCCCCGCGGAGTAGTGCGGACGCACCCCATCAGACTGCTTTTGGCCACCGGCCTGCCGCACCTCAGTTGCGGTAGAGCCGACGCGGCGCAGCGTCGGACTGGCTTCACAGGGCGCCGTGCAGAACTCGCGAACGGCGTTGGTGGTCTGGGTGCTGCGGTCGCCAGCCATGATTAGGTCCTTTCTCTGGCGAGCCGAGTGTGCGGTGCGCTGCACCCACATGGCGCGCGTATCGCGCTACCTGAATTTCCCGGGCCTGGTACTCAGGGCATGACGCCTGTCGCATTTCTCCAATACGGCATGTCACGCCGTGATGTAACTGGCGGGCATGATCGTCACACCCATCCCCGATGGCTACCCCAGCCTGACCAAGGAAAACGTCTAGCAGGGGCACCGGCTAGCGTGGCGGGATGTCCTGTGTGTTCTGCGCCATCGTCGCCGGCGAGGCTCCGGCGATCAGGGTCTACGAGGACGATGATTACGTCGCGATCCTCGACATCCGGCCGTTCACCCGCGGCCACACCCTGGTCATCCCCAAGCGTCACACCGTCGACCTGACCGACACACCGTCGCAGACCGTTGCCGGCATGGTGACTCTCGGGCAGCGCATCGCGCGGGCCACACGCAGGTCCGGGCTGCACGCCAACGGCAATAACGTCGTCATCAACGACGGCAAGTCCGCATTCCAGAGCGTGCTCCACATCCATCTACACGTACTGCCCCGCCAGAGCGGCGACAAGCTGTCCGTCGCCAAGGGCATGCTGCTCCGGCGAGACCCCGACCGCGAGGAAACCGGCCGGATCTTGCGAAATGCTCTGGCGCAACTCGACGCGGCTCAGCAAGACTGAAGGCATGACCTCACTGGCCGAGAAGGGTGTGTCCGGGCTGCTCCGGATACACGACGCGATCTATCAGAAGACCAACGGCTGGATCGGGCATTACTTTCCGCCCTTGGCGCCCAGCCTTCTGCTGCACACCGTTGGCGCCAAGACGGGTCAAATGCGAACAACGTCGCTGTCCTACGCCAAAGACGGCGACGACTACCTCGTCGTGGCGTCAAAGGGTGGCGACCCGAAGGCACCGGGTTGGTATCACAACCTGAAGGCCAATCCCAAGGTTGAAATCAATGTCGGCCCAAAACGATTCGGCGTCACAGCCCAACCAGTATTGCCCGGCGACCCGGACTACGCCCGGGTGTGGGAGATCGTCAACAACAACAACCACAACGTCTACAAGGGCTACCAGAAAAAGACGTCGCGGCCGATTCCTGTGGTCAGGCTGACGCCCTAAAACAGCTCCTTGGCGAGCAGTTCCAGCGTCCTGTCGCGCGCAGGCGCCGTGGCCGGATCCGTCCCGCGGTGGGCCGACGCGACAGGATTCACCATCACCTCGTCGACGTCGAACTCCTCGGCCAGGGCGCGGACCTGATCGGCGGCCTCCGTCGGCGTGCCCACAACCGCACGGAGCAGCCCCGACTCCACGACCCTCAGGGCCTGCGGGCTCAGCCCGATTCCTTGCGCATCCTCGACCAAGTCGAGCGCGCCGAGCGGCTGACCGGTCCGCAACCGCGCCATCATCTGTAGGTTCGGCAATAACAAAGCCATTGCCTCATCGTGGGTTTCGGCCACCACCGCGTTGACCGTCAGAAATGTCGCGGGTTCAGACGCCAGGTCGCTCGGTCGGAATTCGGATCGGTATACCTGCAGCGCCTCCGCTGTGCCGTGGCCGGAGAAGTGGTGAGCGAACACGTACGGCAGACCCTTCGCAGCTGCGAGATGGGCGGAATACATCGAGGAGCCGAGCAGCCATAGCTTCGGCTCGGTGACCGCAGCCGGTGTGGCCTTGAGGATGTAGTTCTCCCGCATCAAGTCCGGCGGCAGCGGAACCCGAACCCCGCGGGCGCTCATCAGCGCCACGACGTCGTCGAGATACTGCGGGAAGGCCTCGATGTCACGGTCATCGCGGCCCGCGGCGCCGCGCAACGCCAGCGACGTGACCGGGTCGGAGCCGGGTGCGCGGCCGATGCCGAGGTCGATGCGGCCCGGGTGCGCGGCCTCCAGCAGCGCGAACTGCTCGGCGACGGCCAGCGGCGCGTGGTTGGGCAACATCACCCCGCCGGAGCCCAGCCGCACCTGCGATGTCTGTGCCGCCAGATGCGCGATCAGCACGGGCGGGCTGGTGGCCGCCACTGCTGGCATGTTGTGGTGTTCGGCCAGCCAGTAGCGGGTGTAGCCAAGGCGGTCGGCCGTCTGCGCGAGGTGCGTCGTCGCAGCCAGCGCGTCCGACGTGGACTGATCGGTGCGCACCGGCACCAGGTCAAGTACGGAAATTCGCACAGGTGAGTCAACGCTCATTGGTAGCCGCTCGTTCCCGGGCCTGCCTGAAGATGTCGTCGAGCATCTCCGAAGTGAGCTTGCCGGTGAACGTGTTCTGCTGGCTCGGGTGGTAGCACCCGATCAGCGTGACCGCACCCACGGTTGCCGTCGCACCATGGCCGAACCGCGGCGCCGGCGACGCGCGCATGCCGACCATCCGCAGCGCCGCCCGCCACGCGAACGCACCGAGCGCGACGACGACCCGCACGTCAGAACCCGTCAGCCGCCATTCCGCGTCCAGCCACGGGGCACACGTCGCACGTTCCTCCGGCGTCGGGGCGTTACCCGGCGGCGCGCAGCGCACCGCCGCGACCACCCTGGTGTCGTGGAGCGCCAACCCGTCGGCGGCGTCCACGCAAACGGACCGATTGGCCAGGCCGCCGCGGTGCAGCGCCGCATACAGGAAATCGCCGGATCGGTCGCCGGTGAACACCCGCCCCGTACGGTTGGCGCCGTGGGCGGCCGGAGCCAACCCGACAATGATCACCCGCGGCCGCGCCGATCCCCACCCCGGCGCGGGCCTGCCCCAATACGGCTGGTCGGCGAACGACTTTCGTTTGACGACGGCCACCTCTTCACGCCATTGAACCAACCGCGGGCAGGCCCGACACACCGACACCTCCGCGTCCAGCTCGTCAATCGCCGTCACGGCCCACGCCATCGACGCCACCTGTGCGGGCGTGGTCGCGACCGCGGTGTCGATGGTCGCCGGGTCGCCGGGCCAGCCGGAGCCGGGTGGCACCGGCGAATCGAACAGCGCACCGGTGCGCGGATGGGCCAGCTTCACAGGACAACTCTGCACGCGTCATAAAATCGACTGCCGAGCGGGCCTGGGCGCTGTTACATTCGGCCGCGATATCCCATGACCAACTCCAAGCGCGGCCCACTGTTCTTGATTTTGTTCGCCGCGTTGATGGCGGGTGCGGGCAACGGCATCTCCCTCGTCGCATTTCCATGGCTTGTGTTGCAGCGCAACGGGTCTGCACTCAGCGCGTCGATTGTCGCGATGGCAGGAACCCTGCCGCTGCTGGCCGCCACCCTGATCGCCGGTGCAGCGGTGGATTACATCGGACGCGGGCGGGTCTCGATGATCTCGGATGCGTTGTCCGCGCTGTCGGTGGCCGCCGTGCCGGTGCTGGCATTCACCTTTGGTGTGCAGGTCATCAATGTCGCGGTGCTGGCCGGGCTGGCCGCGCTCGGTGCGTTCTTCGACCCGGCCGGGATGACGGCGCGCGAGACGATGCTGCCCGAGGCGGCCACCCGCGGCGGCTGGACGCTGGACCACGCCAACAGCGTCTACGAGGCGATCTTCAACCTCGCCTACATCGTCGGACCCGGCATCGGCGGCCTGCTGATCGCCACCCTGGGCGGCGTCAACACCATGTGGGTGACCGCGTCCGCGTTCGGGTTGTCGATCGTCGCGATCGGTGCGCTGCGCCTGGAGGGCGCAGGCAGGCCCGACCGTACGGCCCTGCCCGATGGGATGTGGGCGGGCATCGTTGAGGGTCTGAAGTTCGTCTGGAACAGCAAGGTGCTGCGGACCCTGGCCTTCGTCGACCTCGCGGCGACCGGCCTGTACATGCCCATGGAGTCGGTGCTCTTTCCCAAATACTTCACCGACCGCAACGAACCGGCGCAGCTCGGCTGGGTGCTGATGGCGTTGAGCATCGGCGGGCTGGTCGGGGCGCTGGGCTATGCGGTGTTGTCCAAACACATGAGCCGACGGGGCACCATGCTGACCGCGGTGCTGACGCTCGGGGCGGCGATGACGGTCATCGCGTTCCTGCCCCCATTGCCCGTCATCCTGGTGCTGTGCGCGGTCGTCGGGCTGGTCTACGGGCCGATTGCGCCGATCTACAACTACGTCATGCAGACCCGCGCGCCGCAGCATCTTCGCGGCCGGGTCGTCGGCGTCATGGGTTCGCTGGCGTATGCCGCCGGTCCGCTGGGCTTGATACTGGCCGGCCCGCTCGCCGATGCCGTCGGCCTCCATGCGACCTTCCTGGCGTTGTCGCTGCCGATGCTGCTGCTGGGCATCGTCGCGGTCTTCTTGCCCGCGTTGGGTGAGCTCGACCGCCGTACTTAATCGTCCCCCGGGTATTTTCGAATGTGACCATTTGCTCTGCGCGGCCCTGTTAGCGCACTTAGGCTTTTGTGTGTGCGATTGACGTGGCCGTTGATCGGCCGCTCGGAGGAGATGCGAACCATCCAGGCCGCGATATCGGCCACGGATCTGTCGGGGATCGTTGTTCGCGGGGCCGCGGGCGTCGGCAAGAGCCGGATTGTTCGCGAGGCCATGTCCGCTGCCGCGCGAGATCGCTACGAGTGCCGCTGGACGGTTGGCACGACGGCAGCGCAGACACTCCCGTTGGGCGCCTTCGCGACGTGGCTCGATCCGGGCAATTCGGACCGCCTCCAGTTGGTCCGCGGCGTCATCAAATCGCTGACCTCCGCCGCGCCGGGAGTCACGGTTGTTCTCGGAGTCGACGACGTGCAACTGGTCGATGACCTGTCGGCGTTTGTGTTGCATCAAATCGTGCAACGCGGCGCGGCCAAGGTGTTGCTCACGGTGCGCGAAGGTGAACCGGTTCCGGACGCGGTGCGGGAGGTGTGGAAGGACGGCCAGTTCGACCGCCTCGACCTACAGCCGTTGTCGCACGACGAAACGACCGCTTTGTTGGCGGCCACACTGCGTGGACATGTAGATCCAGACGCCGCGAACAGGTTGTGGCGCCTGACTCGCGGCAACGTGTTGTATCTGCGCAACATCGTCGAGCGCGAGCTCGCCGACGGCCGCATCCAGCAGCACAACGGCTGCTGGCGATGGATCGGCGAACCGATCATGGCCAACAGCCTGATTGAGCTGATCGAATCTCGCATCGGCGCCCTGCCTGCGGAAGTCGGCGACGTGATCGATGTGGTGGCCGTCGGTGAACCCGTCTCGCTGGCGTCGTTGAGGCGCCTCACCGATCCGGCGGCCGTCGAGGACGCCAACACGCGTGGCCTCATCACTCTCGACGACTCCGACGACGGCATCGTTGTGCGCGTGGCGCACCCGCTTTACGGCGAGACTCGCAGGACCCGCGTGCCCTCCACCCGACTGCGTCGGCTGCGTGGGCTGGTGGCCGAAGAACTTGCCGCGTCTGACTCTCGCGACGACATCCGCGTAGTTGTACGCCGTGCTGCGCTGACCCTGGACTCGGATCTCGCACCCGACGCCGACCTTCTCGTCAGGGCAGCGCAGGGCGCGATCTGGCTGGCCGACCTTGTTCTCGCCGACCGCCTCGCGGCGGCAGCCGTCCGCGCAGGCGCGGGACCGGACGCGTATTTCCTGCGCGCGCACGCATTGTCATGGCTTTTCTCCGGCGGGGAGGCCGAGGCAATGTTGGCCTCGATTCCCGATGCTCTGCTCGACGATCACGACCGTGCCAGATTCGCATATCTACGGGCCAGCAACATGCTTTGGGCACTTGGCAATCCGGCGCGCGCAAAGGAGATCATTGACGACGCCGCGCGGACGGCACCGCCGCAGGCTCGAAGCTGGATCGACGTCTTTCTCACCGTGTACTGGTTCGCGATGGACCAACCGGACGAGGCGGTGGAAGCGTCCAAGGCCCTTGCGTTAGACAAGCTGCCGGCTGTCATCGGCGCCGAGACAGCGTGGGCTCTGTCCGTCATCGCGGCAGATTCGGGACGCACCGCGGAAGCGGTAGGCACCGCGGACGCCGGATATACCGCTGTTTCGCGATCTTTCGACGC
Source organism: Mycobacterium sp. (assembly GCA_036263935.1). GTDB lineage: Bacteria > Actinomycetota > Actinomycetes > Mycobacteriales > Mycobacteriaceae > Mycobacterium. The sequence goes on along the minus strand of DATARY010000083.1, from coordinate 35,754 downwards.
TCCACACATGAGATTCAACATCGCGGACGCTCACATCAGCGCACTGATGTGGGCCGGCCTGATCCCAGAGGCACTGCAGGTGGCCGAGCGTGTACAGAAGCAAGCCGCCGATCTGCCCGGGGCCGCACATCCGCTTGGCGGCGCAATTGCGGGACGAGCCGCCCTCGGCGCCGGTCATCTGGATACCGCGTGTCGGCTGTTGGGCCAGGCGGTGGGCGCGCTGTCGGCGGGCAACGCCATCGGCTGGGGCTATCGGTATAGCGTTCCGCTTGCAACCGCGCTCGCCATCCGCGGCTCGATCGACGAGGCGGCAGCCTTGATTGCCGAGCTCGACAAGCGGCAACGGCCGTTCCGGTCACTCGACTTCGAGCAAAGCCTGGCCCGCGCGTGGGTGGTCGCGGGGCAGGGCATCGTGAGTGAAGCGATCGCGATCCTGACCTCTGCGGCCGACAGAGCCGCAGCCAGTGGGCAATTCGCGGTCGAAGTGATGTGCTGGCAAACCGCGACGCAGTTCGGGGACCACTCTGGCGCGGCTCGCCTGCGCGAGCTCGAATCGATCGTCGATGGTCCGCGGGCCGGTTTGGCGGCGCGCTTCGCCGCGGCCTTGCGCGACTGCAACGGGACCGAATTGGCGGCGCTGTCGGAGGAATTCGAGAAGATCGGCGACCTCATCGCTGCCGCGGACGCGGCCGCCCATGCCGCGATCGCCCACCGCCGCGCCGACCGCCGCGGGTCGGCATTGGCATCCGCGACCCGTGCCGACGCGCTTGCTCACCAATGTGGAGGCGCTCACACGCCTGTGCTTGGCCAGGCCAGCGAGCGGTTGCCTCTCACCGATCGCGAACGAGAGATCGTGATGCTGATCGCCGGGGGCATGTCGACCCGCGCAGTGGCCCAGCGTCTCACCCTGTCGGTCCGCACCGTCGAAGGCCATCTCTACCGCGGGAGGGTCAAGACGGGCACCACAAGTAGCGAAGAACTGATCGCGCTACTGCGTCATCTGAAGCGTGAAGAGGATGAGAATTAACGCGGGACGGTTAGCGGGTCGGTTCCCTTTTGCTCGCCGTCATCATTTGATGACGACTTCCACAAGCATGGCACCGCCAAACTCGATGGTAAGCGATGTCGCCATGCTCCGGTACCGCCCAACGAGTTCGCGATACCTGCCCGGGCGCGCCGTAGAAGTTAGGTCGTTAGGGGCGGGCACAGTCGGGGTACCCGTGTCACGCTAGCCAAAAAACGAACATCGGGGTCGCTCGTGTACCAGCAAATTCTCGATCCGATTGCCCATTCCCTCGCATGGAGTTCGCTGGTTGCCGCGATACCCCTGTTACTGCTGTTTATCTTGCTCGGTGTAGTGCGGGTGACCGCATGGGTGGCGTCGCTGATCTCGCTTGCCGTCGCCATCCTCGTCGCGGTGCTCGTCTACGGAATGCCGGTGGGCCAGACGCTGCTGGCGGGCACCGAAGGCGCGGCGTTCGGTTTCTTCCCGATTCTATGGATCGTCATCAACGCGATTTGGGTGTACCAGCTGACGGTGGCGACGGGGCATTTCGACGTGCTGCGGCGCTCATTCGCGAGTGTCAGCGACGACCAACGCATCCAGGCCGTGCTGATCGCGTTCTCGTTTGGCGCGCTGCTCGAGGCGCTCGCCGGCTTCGGCACGCCGGTGGCAGTGACGTCGGTGATGCTGATGGCGCTGGGCTTCAGGCCATTGAAGGCGGCGGCGCTGGCCCTGACGGCCAACACCGCGCCGGTGGCCTTCGGCGCGATGGCGACGCCGATCCTCACGCTGGGCAAGGTGACCGAACTGCCGAGCGACACCCTTGGCGCGATGGTCGGTAGGCAGACGCCGATCCTCGCGCTCCTGGTTCCGCTCGTCCTGGTCGGGATCGTCGACGGCTGGCGAGGCGTCCGCGAGACGTGGCCGGCAGCCGTCGTGTGCGGGGTGTTCTTCGCGCTGGGCCAGTACGCCACCTCCAACTTTATTTCCGTGCCGCTGGCCGACGTCGTAGCCTCGCTGCTGTCGGCAGCCGCGGTGGTGGTATTGGTGCGTGCCTGGCGGCCGAGCCGGCCGTACACCGAAGAAAAGGTTGTCGCCGGCGGCGCGGCGGATTCCCCGACGCCCGAATTCGCCGAGCGTGTCGAGCATCCCGACTCGCGCGCCGACGTCGTCAAGGCGTACGCACCGTACGCGATCGTCATCGCGGTGTTCGTCATCTGCCAGATTACGGCGGTCAAGAACCTTCTCGACAAGGCGACGGTCAAGTTCGGGTGGCCGGGCCTCGATATCCTCAGCCCCAAGGGAAAGCCGGTGTCGCTCACCCAATTCACGCTGAACCTGCTCACAACGCCGGGCACCCAGATGCTCGTCGCCGGCGTCATCACCATGATCGTGCTCAAGCTGTCGGTGCCGCGTGCGGTGAAGGCGTACGGCACGACGCTGCATCAGCTGCGCTGGGCGATCATCACGGTGATGGCGGTACTGGCGCTGGCGTTCGTGATGAACCTGTCCGGTCAGACCATCACGCTGGGCACCTGGATGGCCGCGGCAGGAGGTGCGTTCGCCCTGCTGTCGCCGATCCTGGGCTGGCTCGGCGTCGCGGTCACCGGATCCGACACGTCGTCGAATTCGCTGTTCGGCGCCCTGCAGGTGACGGCGGCGAAGCAGGCCGGGCTGTCCGACGTATTGATGGCGGCGAGCAACAGTTCGGGCGGCGTGCTAGGCAAGATGATCTCACCGCAGAACCTGGCCATTGCGGCCGCGGCCGTCGGCATGAATGGCAAAGAGGGCGACATCTTCCGCCGTGTGGTGATCTGGAGCCTGGTGTTCCTGGTGCTGCTGTGTATCCTGGCCGCGCTGCAGGCATCGCCGGTGCTGTCCGGGATGGTCCCGCAATGAGTCCTCGTATCATCGAACTGTGAGCGCTCTCGACAGCCTGGCCGCCGAATTGCCGGAGGGCGCTGTCGTCACCGATCCCGACATCTTGGCGTCCTACCGGCAAGACCGGGCGTTTGACCCGAGCGCCGGGACAGCCCTGGCGGTGGTGCGGCCGCGACGCACCGAAGACGTTCAGGCCGTGCTGCGTTGGGCCACCTCTCACAGGATCGCGGTCGTTCCCCGCGGCATGGGAACGGGACTCTCGGGCGGCGCGACCGCTCTGGACGGCGCGATCGTGCTGACCACCGAGAAGATGCGCAACATCGCCGTCGACCCGGTCACCCGCACGGCCGTCGTTCAACCGGGGCTGCTCAACGCCGAGGTCAAGGAGGCGGTCGCCGAGCACGGGCTCTGGTATCCGCCGGACCCCTCGTCGTTCGAGATCTGCAGCATCGGCGGCAACATCGCCACCAATGCAGGCGGACTCTGCTGTGTTAAGTACGGCGTCACCACTGACTATGTCCTTGGCCTGCAAGTGGTTCTGGCCGACGGCACCGCGGTGCGACTTGGCGGTCCGCGGCTCAAGGACGTCGCGGGGCTATCGCTGACCAAGCTGTTCGTCGGCAGCGAGGGCACGCTCGGCGTGATCACCGAGGTGACGCTGCGACTGCTTCCACCACAGCAGGTCGCGAGCACGGTGGTGGCCACCTTCGACTCTGTGGAGGCCGCCGCACAGGCCGTCGTGACCATCACCGGCAAGATCCGGCCGTCGATGCTTGAATTCATGGATTCGGCGTCGATAAACGCCGTCGAGGACAAGCTGCGGATGGGTCTGGATCGAAACGCCGCCGCGATGATGGTGGCGGCCACCGACGACAGAGGACCCTCAGGTGTCGAGGACGCCGAGTTCATGGCCGACGTGTTTACCAAAAACGGTGCCAAGGAAGTGTTTTCGACGGCCGACCCCGACGAGGGCGAGGCGTTCGTCGCCGCACGCCGGTTCTGTATCCCCGCGGTGGAGGCCAAGGGCTCGCTACTGCTCGAGGACGTCGGCGTCCCACTGCCCGCGTTGGCCGATCTGGTCGGTGGAGTTGCTAAGATCGCGGCGAACCACGATCTGATGATCTCGTTGATCGCCCATGCCGGCGACGGCAACACCCACCCGCTGATCGTGTACGACCCCGCCGATACCTCGATGGCCGAGCGCGCCCACAAAGCGTTTGGCGAGATCATGAATCTGGCCGTCGGGCTCGGCGGCACCATCACCGGCGAGCACGGCGTCGGCAGGCTCAAAAGGCCCTGGTTGGCGGGGCAGCTCGGGCCCGAGGCGATGGAGCTCAACCGCCGGATCAAGCGGGCGCTCGACCCCGACAACATCCTCAACCCCGGTGCGGCAATCTGACGTCGCCTATTGACACATCCGCACATCTGTCATACCAATGAGACATGACGGCTACTCTGTCTCACGGCTCGCCGGTCCGCTTTCAGCTGGCCACCGCCGACTCCTGGGCCAACCCATGGCCCATGTACAAGGCGCTGCGCGACCACGACCCGGTGCACCGCGTCGTCCCCGGGGACAAGCCGGATCACGACTACTATGTGATGTCCCGGCATGCCGACATCTGGGCCGCGGCGCGCGACCACGAGACCTTCTCGTCGGCGCTGGGGCTGACGGTGAACTACGGCGAACTCGACCTCATCGGCTTGGCCGACAATCCACCGATGGTCATGCAGGATCCACCGGTGCACACGGAGTTCCGCAAGCTGGTGTCCCGTGGTTTCACGCCGCGACAGGTCGAGGCGGTCGAGCCCAAGGTCCGTGAGTTCGTCGTCGAGCGCATCGAGCGGTTACGCACGAACGGCGGCGGCGACATCGTCGCCGAGCTGTTCAAGCCGCTGCCGTCGATGGTCGTCGCGCACTACCTAGGCGTGCCGGAGGAGGACCGCAACAAGTTCGACGGCTGGACCGAGGCGATCGTCGCGGCGAACACCGTCAAGGGCGGCGTCGCGGGAGCCTTGGGCACGCTCGGCGATGCGCTCGGCGAGATGATGGCGTACTTCACCGCGCTGATCGAACTCCGCCGCGCCCAGCCCGAGGACGACACCGTCTCGCATCTGGTCGCCGCGGGGGTGGGCGCCGACGATGACATCTCTGGTGTCCTGTCCATTCTCGCGTTCACCTTCACGATGGTGACCGGGGGCAACGACACCACAACCGGAATGCTCGGCGGTTCCGTTCAGCTGCTCCACCAACGGCCCGACCAGCGCAAGCTGTTGGCCGAGAACCCCGATCTGATCCCGGATGCCGTCGACGAGTTCCTGCGCCTTACCTCACCAGTGCAGGGTCTGGCCCGCACCGCCACCCGTGACGTCACGATCGGTGACACCACCGTCCCCGAGGGCAGGCGCGTGCTGTTCCTCTACGGCTCGGCGAACCGCGACGAGCGCGAATTTGGCCACGATGCAAGCGAACTCGACGTCGTACGGCACCCGCGCAACATCCTGACGTTCAGCCACGGCGCGCATTTCTGCCTCGGCGCGGCCGCGGCCCGCATGCAGTCCCGCGTCGCGCTCACCGAGCTGATGGCACGGATTCCAGATTTCGAGGTCGACGAGGACGGAATCGTCTGGGCCGGCGGCAGTTACGTCCGGCGGCCGTTGTCCGTTCCGTTCAAGGTGAGGGCCTGATGCCCGGCGACTGGCTGGCCGCGCGTCGCACCGAGGTGGCCGCCGACCGCATCCTCGACGCCGCCGGTGAGCTGTTCGCCCGGCAAGAGGCCGCGACCGTCGGCATGCACGAAATCGCATCGGCGGCAGGGTGTTCGCGCGCAACGCTGTACAGGTACTTCGAGAACCGCGAGGCGCTGTACACCGCGTACGTGCACCGAGAGGCCTACCGGCTCTACCGCGAGATGACCGAGCAGATCACGTCGGTGGTGGATCCGCGCGAAAGACTGCTCGAGGGGATGATCACCTCGTTGCGAAACGTCCGGCAAAGCCCGGCACTGGCATCGTGGTTCGCCACGACACAGCGACCGATCGGCGCCGAAATGGCCGAGCAATCCGAGGTGATCAAGGCGCTGACCGAGGCGTTCGTGGTGTCGCTGGCTCCCGACGACCCGGTGGTGGTCGAACACCGGGCCCGCTGGCTGGTGCGGGTGATGACATCACTGGCGTCGTTTCCCGGGCGCGATGAGGCCGACGAGCGGGCGATGCTCGAGGAGTTCGTCGTGCCGATGGTGGTGCCGATCAGTCAGGCCACCACATAGCGCTTAGTCCGAACGGACGCGAGTAAACCGGTGCAGGAGCCAGGCCAGTGGCACCGTCACCGCGAACGTGGCGACGAACACGATGACCGTAGAGCCGGTGTAGATCGGATAGCGGACGATGTCCACCATCACCAACTCCATGGTCAGCAGGTGAATCAGGAAGATCTCGTAGGAGATTTCACCGAGGAAGACCATCGGCCGCGTCGCCAGAAACTTGGCGTACCAACCCCGATCCCACAGTGCCAGCGGCGCGACAGCCAACGTCGCGATCATGGCGTAGAACGCCGCCTTGAACAGCGCCTCACGGAGCTCGGACGGCGCGGTAGTCGGGTCGCCGGCGATCGGCGTCGACACGATGAGGTACGACACCACGGCCAGCGGAATGCACGCCAGCGCGTACGCGCGCAGCCCCATCGGCTGAAGGACCGCGAGCGCCATGCCGCCGAGAAACCAGAGCAGGTACGTCGGCAACCACAGCCGCGCGCCGTCGGGCAGCCAGTCCGTGGTGTGCACCAGGATCAGCCACGCGGGTGTGATCAGCGCCAAACCCGCCAGACCCGTCAGCAGCAGGCCGGGCCGCCACTGTCGCCGACACAACACCACCAGGAGCAGATACGCCAGAAATGGCAGCACAACGTAAAACGCAGCCTCCACCGCCAGGCTCCACATCTGCGTAAGGCCTTGGTGCACATATGAAAACAGGTAGTTGTCGGTGTAGATCTGAGACAGTGTGAGGTTGCGGAACAGGCCCGTCAGTGTGTGACCAGGATTCGGACCGGCGCTGCGCCAGTGATAGAGGAGATACGCCGCCAGCACCGTCACGACGTAGGCAGGCATGATGCGCCGCACCCGGTGCCACGCGTAGCGCAGGATCGACGGTGGCTGGCCGCCCGTTGCTGCGGCCTTGACCCACGGCCCGAACAACAGAAAACCCGAGAGGACAAAGAAGATCGGCACTCCGATCTCCATCCGCGAGTACGCCAACCCGACGTAGCCCTGCGGGTACTTGCCCGTCGCGTAAGCGGCATGCGTGAGCATCACCAGCAGCGCGGCGACCGCGCGGATCCCGGTGAGCGAGGCGACCCGCTCGGCCTTGCTGACCGACTCAAGACCGCCTTGGGCGTCCACGCTTTTGGACAGCGTCATGTCGGCTTCCGGCGCTGCGTGGACGGGGCCCGATCCCGCTGAAGATTGATCCGCACGCCCGAGATGCGGGTGTTCTCAAGGGCTTTCAGCGTCTGCTTGGACAGCTTCGCGGGAAGTTCGACCAGCGAGTCGTCGGGCCTGATTGTGATATGGCCGAAATCGCTACGATGCAGGCCGCCCTCGTTGGCGATCGCGCCGACGATGTGGCCAGGGCCCACCTTGTGCCGCTTGCCGACCGCAATTCGGTAAGTGGCCAGGCCCTCTCTCGGCTGGCGGTCCTGTCTCGCCTTGCGTGGCCGGTCCTCGCGGTCCCGCGCGCGCCGCTGCTCCGGTGGCGGTTCGGTCATCAGGAACTCATCGCCGTCGCGTGACTGCAGCGCCAGCGCCGCGGCGATGTCGGCCAACGGCACGTTGTTCTCGCGTTCGTATTCCTGGATGATGCTGCGGAACAACTCGAGTCCCGGCGCGTTTAGCGCGTCGGTGATGGAGTCTCGGAACTTCTCGACCCGCTGCGCGTTGACGATGTCAACCGTCGGGAGCTCGGCTTCGATCAGCTTGGATCGGGTGGCCTTCTCGATGGCCTTGAGCAGGTGCCGCTCGCGCGGCGTGACGAACAGCAGCGCCTCGCCCGACCGGCCCGCGCGTCCGGTTCGCCCGATGCGGTGCACGTAGGACTCGGTGTCCTGGGGAATGTCGTAGTTCAGCACATGCGAGATGCGCTCGACGTCCAGCCCGCGGGCCGCGACGTCGGTGGCGATGAGGATGTCCACGCTGCCATCCTTCAATGCGGCGATGGTGCGCTCCCGCTGCGCCTGCGGGATGTCGCCATTGATGGCGGCCGCGGAAAAGCCTCGGGCCTTTAGCCTTTCGGCTACTTCTTCGGTTGCCTGTTTGGTCCGGACGAACACGATCATCGCCGCGAACGGCTCGACCTCGAGCACCCGGGTCAGCGCGTCCATCTTGCGTGGACCCGCCACCTGGATGTAGCGCTGCGAAATGTTTTCCGCCGTTGCGGTTTTCGCCTTGACCGTGACCTCGACGGGGTTGTGCAGGTACTTCGTGGTGATCTTGCGGATGGCGGGCGGCATGGTCGCAGAGAACAGCGCCACCTGCTTGTACTCGGGGGTGTCGGCCAGGATGCGCTCGACGTCCTCGGCGAAGCCCATCTGCAGCATCTCGTCGGCCTCGTCGAGCACGAGGTAGTCCAGCCGGGACAGGTCCAGGGTGCCGCGCTCCAGGTGATCGATGACCCTGCCCGGAGTTCCGACGACCACCTGCGCACCACGTCGCAGCCCTGCCAGCTGCACGCCGTAGGACTGACCGCCGTAGATCGGCAGCACGTTGATCTCGGGCATACGCGCGCCGTACCGGCCAAACGCCTCGGCAACCTGCAGCGCCAGCTCCCGGGTCGGGGCCAGCACAAGCGCCTGCGTGGCCTTGTTGGCGCTGTCGATCTTGGACAGGATCGGGATCGCGAATGCGGCGGTCTTGCCGGTGCCGGTCTGGGCGAGCCCGACGACGTCGGAGCCCGCCAGCATGGCCGGGATCGTCGCGGCTTGGATCGCAGAAGGCGACTCGTATCCGACGTCGCCGACGGCCTGCAGCACCGACGGGTGAATCTGCAGGTCAGCAAAGGTCAGATCGGCGCTGGGCGCGGCCGCTTTCTCGGATGTCATTTCGCGTCGAGTCTAGTGCCGGCCACCCGTAATCCCGCCGCGCGCCTGCCCCACCACCGCCGGCGATGGCGGTACGGTCGCGGGTTGTGAAGTGGGCGGTTGTGATTGGCGTGGCGACGTTGACGGTCGCCGGATGCGGGTCGGGCGATTCGACGGTCTCGATCACGCCCGAGCCGACCGTGACCAGCGTGGCTCCCTCGACGGCGCGACCGCGGGCGCCGGCCGCGATCATCCCACCGCCCAGCGCGACGCCGGCGGCCGATCCGTGTGACGTCAACCTGGCCGCACCCGAGATCGCCAAGGCCGTTTCGGAGCTGCCCCGCGACACGCGGAGCAATCAGGGCTGGAACACCGAACCGCTGGCGGGGAACTACAACGAATGCGCACAATTGTCGGCGGTGATCGTCAAGGCCAACACCAATTCAGACAACCCCAACACCCGCGCGGTGATGTTCCACCTAGGCCGCTACATCCCCGCAGGAGTACCGGATACTTACGGGTTCAATGGCATTGACGACTCGGCTACCACCGGCGACACGATCGCGCTGCGCTACTCGAGCGGCGTCGAGGGTCTCAACAGCATCGTGAAGTTCCGGTGGAACGGCAACGGCGTGGAACTGATCGGCAACACGCCCGGCTGACCGTCATCGCGGTCCTTGCTGTCGGCAGGCTCACATACAGTGGCATCGTGTTCGTCGCCGACGGCCAAGTCATCCACAGCGCTTCCGACCTCGCAGCGGCCGCCCGCTGCGAGTACGCGCTGCTGCGCTCATTCGATGCACGACTCGGATGGGGACCCGCGGTCGCTGCCGAAGACGACCTGCTCGCTCGGGCCGCAAAGCTCGGCGGAGAACACGAGCAGCGTCACCTCGACGAAGTTCGGCAGCTCTCCGACGAAAACGTCGTGGTCATTGGTCGCCCGCCGTACACCGTCGCCGGGCTGACCGCCGCCGCCGAGGCGACCATGCGCGCCGTCGACCGTCGGGCACCGGTGATCTATCAGGCCGCGATGTTCGACCGCCGGTTCCTCGGCTTCGCCGACTTCCTGGTTTTCGACGGCGAGCGCTACCGACTTCGGGATACCAAGCTCGCCCGCTCGGTCAAGGTCGAGGCCCTGCTGCAACTTGCCGCCTACGCCGACACCCTGGCCAAGGCGGGCGTGCCGGTCGCGCCCGACGTGGAGTTGATCCTTGGCGATGGCGCCATCGGGAGCTATCACGTCGACGAGTTGCTGCCGGTGTATCAGCCGCGCCGCGCGGCGCTGGAACGGCTGCTCGACGACCACTTCGCCGGTGGGAAGCCGGTCGGCTGGGAGGACGAGGGCGTCCGCGCGTGCTTCCGCTGTCCGGAGTGCACGCTTCAGGTCCGCGCCCACGACGACCTGCTGCTCGTGGCGGGCATGCGGGTGAGCCAGCGGGCGCGGCTGATCGACGCAGGCATCACCACCGTGACCGAGCTGGCGCAGCACGAGGGCAGCGTGCCCGACCTCGCGGCCCGCGCGGTCACCTCGCTGACCACACAGGCCCGGCTGCAGATAGCCCCGCGCGTCGACGGCAAGCCGCCCTACCAGATCGTCGACCCCCAGCCGCTGATGGTGCTGCCCGAACCCGACAAGTGCGATCTGTTCTTCGACTTCGAGGGCGACCCGCTATGGACCGCGGACGGCCGCGAGTGGGGCCTTGAATACCTGTTCGGCGTCCTCGACACCTCCGACGACTTCCAGCCGCTGTGGGCACACAACCGAGCCGGGGAACGGCAAGCACTGCTCGACTTCCTGAAAATGGTGCGCAAGCGGCGCAAGCGCCATCCCCACATGCACATCTATCACTATGCCGCCTACGAGAAGACCGCACTGCTCCGGCTGGCCGGTCGGTACGGCGTCGGCGAGGACGCGGTGGACGAGCTGCTGCGCAACGGCGTCCTCGTGGACCTGTATCCGTTGGTGCGCAAGAGCATCCGGGTCGGCACCGAAAACTACAGCCTGAAGTCGCTCGAGCCGCTGTACATGGGCGGGCAGCTGCGCACCGGCGACGTGACGTCGGCTACCGACTCCATCACGCAATACGCGAAGTATTGCGAACTGCGCGCGGCGGGCCACGATGACGACGCCGCGGTCGTGCTGAAAGAGATCGAGGAATACAACCGGTACGACTGCACCTCAACCCGCAAGCTGCGGGACTGGCTGATCTGTCGAGCGATCGATTGCGCCGTGCCACCGATGGGCGCGCAGCCGGTCAGTGACGACGCACCCATCGAGGCCGACGACCAATTGGCGCGCAGCCTGGGCAAGTTCGTCGGCGACGACCCGGCCAAGCGCAGCGCAAAGCAGGCTGCTGTGGCGATGATCGCCGCGGCACGCGGGTATCACCGCCGTGAGGACAAGCCTTACTGGTGGGGACACTTCGACCGGCTGAACAATCCGGTCGACGAATGGGCCGATAACACCGGCGTTTTCATCGCCGATCACGCCGAGGTCGACACCGACTGGCACACTCCGCCTAAGGCGCGCAAGCCGCAGCGGCGGGTACGGCTGCACGGCTCGATCGCCGCCGGTGAGCTGGGCAGAGAGATGTATGCGCTCTACGAGCCGCCATCACCGGAGGGCCTCACCGACGACACCGAGCGTCGGGCGTTCGGGTCGGTCACCGTCCTCGAGTGCGAGGACGGTGCCGCGCCGACCGATGTCCTCATCGTCGAACGAGAACCCAAGGGCGGCGGGTTGTTTGACCAGCTGCCGTTCGCGCTGACGCCGGGGCCACCGATCCCGACGACGGCGCTGCAGAATTCGATCGACGCGACGGCCACCGAGATCGCTGCGGGCCTGCCCCACCTTCCTCCGAGCCCGGTGATCGACATCCTGGTTCGGCGTCCACCGCGCACTCGCAGCGGCGGGCCACTTCGCCGCGAACACGACGACGCGGAGTCGATCGCCGCAGCGCTGCTCGACTTGGACTCTTCGTACCTGGCGGTGCATGGGCCACCGGGGACGGGTAAGACGTTCACCGCGGCCGCGGTGATCGCCCGCCTCGTCAACGAACATGGTTGGCGCGTAGGGGTGGTCGCCCAGTCGCATGCCGTCGTCGAGAACCTTTTCCGGGATGTCATCGCCGCGGGCGTGGATGCTTCGTTGGTGGCGAAGAAGAAGCACGGCACCGACGCGCGATGGCAGGAGATCGACGAGAAGGAGTATCCGTCGTTCATCGCCGATCACACCGGGTGCGTGGTGGGCGGAACCGCGTGGGACTTCGCCAACCAAAGCCGAGTCCCGCGCGGCAGCCTCGACCTCCTGGTCGTCGAGGAGGCCGGACAGTACAGCCTGGCCAACACAATCGCGGTGGCGCCGGCGGCCAGAAACCTTCTGCTGCTTGGCGATCCGCAGCAGCTGCCGCAGGTGAGCCAGGGCACCCACCCCGAGCCGGTCGACACCTCGGCACTGGGCTGGCTCGTCGACGGCAGGCACACGCTACCCGCCGAACTCGGCTACTTTCTCGACCGCTCCTACCGCATGCACCCCGAGGTGTGCTCGGCGGTGTCGCGGCTCTCCTACGACCGCCGGCTGCATTCGCTCGAAGCCGTCACGGGTGCTCGCACGCTCGCCGGCCATCCCCCAGGCGTTCGAGTTATCACCGTTGAGCATGACGGCAACTCGACCGACAGCCCCGAAGAAGCCGACAGGATCGTCGCCGAGATCCAGAACCTACTCGGCTCGCCCTGGACCGACGAGCAAGGCACCCGGCCTCTTGGCGAGGAAGATGTGCTAGTGGTCACCCCGTACAACGCCCAGGTCGTGCTGATGCGCCAGCGCCTGGACGCGGCCGGGTTGGACGGCGTGCGCGCGGGCACCGTCGATAAGTTCCAGGGACAGCAGGCGCCGGTCGTCTTCATTTCGATGGCGGCGTCATCAATCGATGATGTGCCGCGCGGAATCTCGTTCCTGCTCAACCGGAATCGCCTCAACGTCGCCGTCAGCCGCGCCAAGTACCTCAGCGTGATCGTCCGCTCGGAAACGCTCACCGAGTACCTGCCCGGCACACCCGACCGTTTGATCGAACTAGGCGCGTTCTTGTCGCTGCCGTCGTGTGATACACCCACGGGGTGACGGAAACGCTGACCGACCGGCTGGCCGCGATCGTCGGATCCGCTCATGTCAACACCGATCCCGACGTGCTTGACGGCCGCAGCGTCGACCACACCGGACGCTACCGCGGTCACGCGAGCGCGCTGGTGCGGCCGGGGTCATCCGACGAGGTCGCCGCCGTGCTGCGGGTCTGTCGCGATGCCGGCGTGTATGTCACCGTGCAGGGCGGGCGGACGTCGCTGGTGGCCGGCACCGTCCCCGAACACGACGATGTGCTGCTGTCCACCGAGCGGCTTCGCGAGGTCGGCGATGTCGACGTCATCGAGCGGCGCATCCACGTCGGCTCGGGGGTGGCGCTGGCCGAGGTACATCGCGCGGCGACCGCTGCCGGGCTGGTGTTCGGCGTTGACCTGGCGGCGCGCGATTCGGCGACCGTCGGCGGCATGGCGTCAACGAACGCGGGCGGGCTGCGCACCGTGCGGTACGGCAACATGGGCGAACAGGTGATCGGCATCGACGTCGCGCTGCCCGACGGGTCGGTCGTGCACCGGCACAGCCAGGTTCGCCTCGACAACACCGGATACAACCTGGCGTCGCTGTTCGTCGGCGCCGAAGGCACGCTTGGCGTCATCACCGGGCTGGATCTTCGGCTGCATCCCACGCCCACGCACCGGATGACCGCGATCTGCGGGTTCCCCGATCTCGACGCGCTCGTGGAAGCCGGCCGCGTGTTCCGGGACATGGAGGGCATCGCCGCACTGGAGCTGATCGACGCACGCGCCAGCGCGTTGACCGCCGAACACGTCGGTGTCGCGGCGCCGGTCGACGGCGCCTGGCAGCTGCTCATCGAATTGGCCGCCGATACCGACCAGACCGAACGGCTGGCCGAGGCGCTTGAGAACGCGCGGATGTCCGGCGAGCCCGCGGTCGGTGTCGACGTCAACGCTCAACAGCGCCTGTGGCAGGTCCGCGAATCTGTCGCAGAAGTGCTCGGCGTGTACGGGCCGCCGCTGAAATTCGATGTGTCACTGCCGTTGTCGGCGATCACAACGTTCGCGGATGAATCAGCCGACCTCGTCGCCAAGCATGCCCCTGACGCGATTCCCGTGCTGTTCGGTCACCTCGGCGAGGGCAACCTGCACTTGAATCTGGTGCGGTGCGCGCTCGAAGGCGATCACGAGCACCGGCTTTACTCATCGATGATGGAGCTGATCGCGCGCTGCGGCGGCAACGTCAGCTCTGAACACGGTGTCGGCACCCGCAAGCGCGACTACCTCTCGATGTCGCGCACCGATGCCGACATCGCCGCGATGCGTGCCGTCAAGGCCGCGTTCGACCCGACCGGCTACCTCAATCCCGCGGTGCTGTTCGATTGATTACCTGCGCCAGCTGGGCCGCGCAAGCTGCGGCTAGTCGAGTCCTGGCAGCGAGTGCCGGCCGTAACTGGCCGCATCGTCGGGGTCGTCGCGGGAATGCTTTCCGTACGACTCGAACCAGTACGATCGCGTCTCCGGTTGCTCCTCTGACCGGTGATGACGGGCGGGCCGGTCGAATTCGGCAGGACTCTCGTGGCGAGAGCGGCTGTCCGCGGCATGGTCGCCGGGTAGAAAACCAGGGCCGTAGGAACCGGCCAACGGCGACCTCGGCTCGGCCAGCGGGTCGAGGTGGCGCAACGGCTGGAATCGTTGTTCATCGTCGACGTGAAAACCGTTGTGCGCAAATCCGATCGGCTCGGCCACAGGTCTCGGCGGCACGTCGCCAAGCAACTGGTCAAGAATGCTGCGCCACTGTTCTTTTGGCGGTTCTTCCGGCGCTGGCGTCGGCTCCGTAGGCTCATCGTCAAGCAAATCCCCGTGCCCCTCGGGCGGAGGGTGCCCCCAGTGCCAGGCCGTGCCAGGCGCGTGCAGCAGATGGTCGGGTCGCGACCGTATCGGCTCGGTGTCGCTGTCGTCGACGACGTCAACCTTCACCGCAGCCGCCGGGGCGGGCTGGGGTTCTGGCTTTGGCTCGTCCCACGACACGGTGTACTCGAGGTATTCGTCATCGTCGACGAAAGTCTCGTCACCGCCGTACTCAACTGCGAACCCGGCGGAGCTGTCAGCCTCGGCCAGCCCGGTGGACTCGACACCGTCCGCCAGCTGCGAGTTCCCAAAGCCGAGCAGGAATAGCGCCGCGACGACGCCGGCCAATGCGACAAATGCCGGCAACAGCAACGACTGCGACATCGCGGCGGCGAACGGTTCATGCAGGAATGTGGGCAGTCGGATGACGGCGCCTTGTGAGGTCTCGTCGGGCATCGGCGGCATCTCGGCGCTGATCCGCCACGTCATGAACGCGGCCATGCCGGCGCTGCCCAGCACCGCCCCCACCTGTCGGGTGGCGTTGTACACCCCCGAACCGGCGCCGGCCAGCCGCGCGGGCAGGTTGCGGGTTGCCGTGGTCGCCAGCGGCGACCAGATGAACGCCATGCCGACGCCCACGCCCATCAACGGAAGCACGAGATGCCAGATGGGCGTGGTCGGCGTCATCTCGATCGACAGCCATGTCAGTGCGATGGCCAGCACGGCGAACCCGAACCCGACCACCGGCCGGGGATGCGCCTGGTCGACGATCTTGCCGACGACCGGTGCCAGCACGCCCGTTGCGATCGCCATGGGCGCCGTGAGCAGCGCGGAACGGGTCGGCGACAGCCCGCACACCGCTTGCGCGTAGAACATGACCGGCAGGATCATCGCCGTCACGACGAAGCCGATGGTCGCGACGCCGATGTTCGACATCAAGAAGTCGCGGTCGCGGAAGATGACCAGCGGGATCAGCGGTTGCTTGGTGCTGACCGACTGCCAAATGATGAACGCAGCCATGAATCCGAGGCCGCCCGCGATCGTGCCCCAGATCCACGGCGCCCAATCGTGCGAATGCCCCTCCTGCAGCGCGAACACGATCATGAACATCCCGATGCCGGAGAGCAGCACTCCGGCAAGGTCGAAGCGATGCTTCTGGGTGGGTAATACAGGGATCAGCCAGCCGGCGAGGCCGAGGCCGATGATGCCGACCGGGACGTTGACGAAGAAGATCCATTGCCAGCCGAGCCCGTCGACCAGCACACCACCGGCCAGCGGACCGACCAACGTCGCGACCCCCGCCGTCGCGCCCCAGACGCTCATCGCCATGCCGCGACGCTCGGCCGGGAAGATGCGTGTGATGGTCGACAGCGTCTGCGGGGTGAGCAGCGCCGCGCCAATGCCCTGTACGACGCGCGCGGCGATCAGGGTGCCGATGCTGCCTGCCAGGCCGCACCACAGCGACGCCACGGTGAACACCGTCAGCCCGACCAGATAGAGGTTCTTGGGCCCGTAGCGGTCGCCGAGGCGGCCCGCCACCAGCAGGGGCACCGCATAGGCCAGCAGGTACGCGCTGGTTACCCAGATGACGGCGTCGTAGCTGGCGTCTAGCTTGTCCATGATGGAGGGATTGGCGACGGCGACAATGGTCGCGTCGACCAGGATCATGAAGAAGCCGACCATCATCGCCCACAGCGCGTTCCAGGGGTTCGCGCTGTGCGCAGTTCCGACACGTTTAGACCGCACCCCTTGAGGGCGGCTATCTGGCCGGGTAGTCAGCGTCTGGAACATCTCGGGTTGACTGGATACAAGACGATTTAGCCGACGCTACGGACCTAGGTGCCTCCCGACAAGTCGGGTTTCACACCGGTAACAAACGTCAGGCTGGTTCGGCGACGGCGTCGCCGGTGACGTCGCCCTGGGCTTCGGCGGCCGGCACGCCGACCACCTGGGGGTACCCCCAGCGAAGCGAGGCGGACAACGCCAGCAATGCGATAACCATGCCGGTCGTCATCACCAACGCTAGCGCGACCTCGTCGTTGCCGAGAAACCCCACAAGCGGCGCCACGGCCGCACCCAAGCCGAACTGGGCGGCGCCCAGCAGCGCCGCCGCGGTGCCCGCAGCGTCGGGATGTCTCGACAGCGCCATCGCCGGGGCATTGGGAATCACCAGGCCCATCGCGGCCAGGATCGCCCAGACCGGCAAAACGAAGCCGAGCAACCCGCCGATGTGGGCGACCGAAAGGCCGACAAACACGACACCAGCCGCCAGCGCCGCCGCCAGCGCCCACACCACGATGATCTGCGGCGAGAACCGTCGCAGCAGCACCACGTTGAATTGCGTCGCACCGATCAAGGCGATCGCGCCCGCCCCGAAAACCAGCGCGAAGGCCTGCTGATCGAGGCCGTAGTGACCCTGGAGCACGAACGACGCACCAGCGATGTAGGCGAAGAGCCCCGACATGCCGAGCGCGGCAACCAGCACCAGGATCACGAACCGGACGTCACGCAGCAGTTCGACATAGGTAGCCGCGATGCTCCGCACCCGCAGCGGACGTCGATGCGAAGGAGGCAGTGTCTCCGGCAGCGCTGTTGCCGCCAGTAGCAGCAGCGCCCCGGCCAGCACTACGAGCACGGCGAATACCCAATGCCATGAGGCCTTCAGCAGCACAGCGGCGCCCAACGACGGTGCCACCACCGGCGCCACACCCAGCACAAGCATGAGTCGCGACATCACGGTCGCGGCGACGTTGTCGGCGTAAAGGTCGCCGACAACCGCGATAGCGACCACCATCGCGGCGGCGGCGCCCATGCCCTGAAGCCCGCGCGCCACGCCCAACACGGCGATATTCGGCGCGAACAGGCACAGCACCGACGCCAACATGTGCACGACGATGCCTGCCATCAGCGGTCTGCGGCGGCCCAGGGAGTCCGACAGCGGGCCGACGACCAATTGGCCCAGCGCCAACCCGGCCAGCGTGCCGGTCAGGGTGAGTTGCGCGATCGACGACGACACCGACAGCTCGTCGGCGATCTTCGGGAGCGCCGGCAGATACATGTCAATGGTCAGCGGGCCAAGCGCCACCAACGCGCCGAGGACCGCGATCATGCGGAGGCGACTCGGCTGACGCGATACCCGCTCTACGGTCACGGATTCGGCGCTCCTCAGGTCCACGTCGGGCGATGATGCCACGAAGATTGTTAGCACCGCATACCAATTTTTTCTTCCCCGCACCTCAGACAGTGAGCACGCTCACGATTGGGCACGCGCCGCCGACCGCCGTTCGTTTGTCAGGCGTTAGCCTGAAGGCAAGCCGCGATCACGCACAGGAGGCCGCACATGAGCGCTCGGTCCAGCGCCAAGAGCCAGCTGCCGGCTGTCACAGACGACAAACCCGGCGCCGCCGCCAAGGTGCTGACGCAGATCATCGAACGGGGCTCGCGAGTTCAGGCACCCGCGGTCAAGGCTTATGTCGATCGGCTGCGCGAGCACGATCCCGATGCGACGCCCGCCGACATCGTCAAGAGGCTGGAAAAGCATTACCTCGCCGCGGTGATGGCCAGCGGCGCCGCCGTCGGATCGGCCGCGGCGTTCCCGGGCATCGGGACGCTGGCGGCGATGTCGGCGGTGGCCGGTGAGACCGTGGTGTTCCTGGAGGCGACGGCGGTGTATGTGCTCGCGACTGCGGAGGTGTACGGCATCCCGGCCGATCACCGTGAGCGCCGTCGCGCCCTGGTGCTGGCCGTGCTCGTCGGGGAGGACAGCAAGCACGCCGTCGCCGACCTGGTCGGCCCGGGCCGCACCAGCGGCGCCTGGCTATCCGACGGAGCGGCGACGTTGCCGCTGCCCGCCGTGTCGCAGCTCAATTCGCGACTTTTGCGCTACTTCGTCAAGCGCTACACGCTCAAGCGCGGAGTGATCGCCTTTGGCAAGTTGTTGCCAGTCGGCATTGGCGCGGTCGTCGGCGGTGTGGGCAACCGGATGATGGGCAAGAGGATCGTCGCCAACGCCCGCAAGGCGTTCGGCAGCCCGCCGCCGCGCTGGCCAACCTCGCTACTTGTGCTGCCGGCACCGCGAAACTAGAGGCCGACCGCGGCCGACGGCCGTGCACAACCGCCGTTCGCATGGTTTGGCCAGCGGCATAGGCGCTAGCCTTTAGGCGGCGGAATGCGGACACCGCAGACCGGCGAAAATACGGGTGGCGAGCGTTGCTGCGCAACGCGGACCGGACTTCGAATATGAGGAATCGAGGCGAGAACTGCCGTGAGCTCACCTTCACCATTCGGTCAGAACGAGTGGTTGGTCGAGGAGATGTATCGCAAGTTCCGCGAGGATCCGTCATCGGTGGATCCGAGTTGGCATGAGTTCCTAGTCGACTACTCCCCCGCGCCGGCCGCCGACTCGCAAGCCACGAGCGCCAACGGACAACCAGCGACCGGGGCTCCGGCACCGGCAGCGCCACCCGCGCAGGCGGCGCAACCGAAACCGGCGGCCGATGGTGCCGCGGCCCCTGCGCCCGCCGCACAAGCCGAACCCGCCAAGCCGAAAGCCCCCGCCGCCACCCCTGCCGAAGGCGACGAAGTGCAGGTGTTGCGTGGCGCCGCCGCGGCGGTCGTCAAGAACATGAACGCCTCGCTGAACGTCCCGACGGCGACCAGTGTCCGCGCGATCCCCGCGAAACTGATGATCGACAACCGGATCGTCATCAACAACCACCTCAAGCGCACCCGCGGCGGCAAGATCTCGTTTACCCACCTGCTCGGCTACGCGATCGTGCAGGCGGTCAAGGACTTTCCGAACATGAACCGGCACTATGCCGAGGTGGACGGCAAGTCGACGGCGATCACACCCGCACACACCAACCTCGGCCTGGCGATCGACCTGCAGGGCAAGGACGGCAAGCGGTCTTTGGTGGTCGCCGCCATTAAGAACTGCGAGACGATGCGGTTCGGTCAGTTCATCGCGGCCTATGAGGACATCGTCCGCCGTGCCCGCGAGGGCACGCTCACCGCGCAAGACTTTGCCGGCGTGACGATTTCGCTGACCAACCCCGGCACCATCGGCACCGTGCACTCGGTGCCACGGCTTATGCAGGGCCAGGGCGCCATCATCGGCGCGGGCGCAATGGAATACCCGGCGGAGTTCCAGGGTGCCAGCGAGGAACGCATCGCCGAACTCGGTGTCGGCAAGCTGATCACGCTGACATCCACTTACGACCACCGCATCATCCAGGGTGCCGAATCCGGCGACTTCCTGCGGACGATCCACCAGCTGCTGCTGAGCGACGATTTCTTCGACGAGATCTTCCGCGAGCTCGGCATCCCCTACGAGCCGGTGCGCTGGCGCATCGACAACCCGGATTCCATCGTCGACAAGAACGCCAGGGTCATCGAGCTGATCGCGGCGTACCGCAACCGCGGGCACCTGATGGCCGACATCGACCCGCTTCGGCTGGACAACACCCGCTTCCGCAGTCATCCCGACCTCGATGTGAACACCCACGGCCTGACGCTGTGGGATCTGGACCGCGAGTTCAAGGTCGGCGGCTTCGCCGGCGCCGAGTACAAGAAGCTGCGCGACGTCCTCGGGCTGCTGCGCGACGCGTACTGCCGCCACGTCGGTGTGGAGTACACCCACATCCTCGAGCCTGAGCAGCAGAAGTGGCTGCAGGAACGAATCGAGGTCAAGCACGAGAAGCCGACCGTCGCTGAGCAGAAGTACATTCTGTCCAAGCTCAACGCGGCCGAGGCGTTCGAGACATTCCTGCAGACCAAATACGTTGGACAGAAACGATTCTCGCTTGAAGGCGCCGAAACCGTCATCCCGATGATGGACGCCGCGATCGACCAGAGCGCCGAGCACCAGCTGGACGAGGTGGTCATCGGGATGCCCCACCGCGGCCGCCTCAACGTGCTCGCCAATATCGTCGGCAAACCTTACTCGCAGATCTTCACCGAGTTCGAGGGCAACCTGAACCCGTCACAGGCGCACGGGTCCGGCGACGTGAAGTACCACCTCGGCGCCACCGGCAACTACATCCAGATGTTCGGCGACAACGACATTCAGGTCTCGCTGGTGGCCAATCCGTCGCACCTGGAGGCCGTCGACCCGGTGCTGGAGGGCCTCGTCCGGGCAAAGCAGGACCTGCTGGACAAGGGCGATGGCCCCGACGGCTTCTCCGTCGTACCGATGATGATGCACGGCGACGCCGCGTTCGCCGGTCAGGGCGTTGTCGCCGAGACGCTGAACCTGGCGCTGCTGCGTGGGTACCGCACCGGCGGGACCATCCACATCATCGTGAACAACCAGATCGGCTTCACCACATCGCCGAACGACTCGCGCTCGTCGGAGTACTGCACCGACGTCGCGAAGATGATCGGCGCGCCCATCTTCCATGTCAATGGCGACGACCCGGAGGCGTGTGTTTGGGTGGCGCGCCTTGCCATCGACTTCCGCCAGCAGTTCAAGAAGGACGTCATCATCGACATGCTGTGCTACCGCAGGCGCGGCCACAACGAGGGCGACGACCCGTCGATGACACAGCCGAACATGTACGACGTCATCGATACCAAGCGCGGCGCCCGCAAGACCTATACCGAGGCCCTGATCGGCCGCGGCGACATCTCGATGAAAGAGGCCGAGGACGCGCTGCGTGACTACCAGGGCCAGCTCGAGCGCGTGTTCAACGAGGTGCGTGAGCTCGAGAAGCACCCGATCGAGCCAAGCGAGTCGGTCGAATCCGACCAGATGATCCCCGCCGGGATGAACACCGCGGTGGACAAGTCGCTGCTAGCTCGCATCGGTGACGCGCATCTGGCCTTTCCCGAAGGTTTCAACGTTCATCCGCGAGTCATGCCTGTGCTGGAGAGGCGCAGGGAGATGGCCTACGAGGGCAAGGTCGACTGGGCGTTCGCGGAGTTACTCGCACTCGGCTCGTTTCTGACCGAAGGCAAGACGATTCGGCTGTCCGGGCAGGATACCCGGCGCGGCACGTTCACCCAGCGCCACTCGGTGATCATCGACCGCAACACCGGGGCCGAGTTCACCCCGCTGCAGCTGCTGACGACCAACGCCGACGGCACGCCGACAGGCGGCAAGTTCATGGTGTACGACTCGGCATTGTCCGAGTTCGCCGCGGTGGGCTTCGAATACGGCTATTCGGTCGGCAACCCGGACGCACTTGTGTTGTGGGAGGCGCAGTTCGGCGATTTCGTCAATGGGGCGCAGTCGATCATCGACGAGTTCATCAGCTCCGGCGAGGCCAAGTGGGGGCAGCTCTCCGATGTGGTGCTGTTGCTTCCGCACGGCCATGAGGGCCAGGGTCCGGACCACACGTCGGGCCGCATCGAACGGTTCCTGCTGCTGTGGGCCGAGGGATCGATGACCATTTCGATGCCGTCAACCCCTGCCAACTACTTCCACCTGCTGCGCCGACATGGGCTGGACGGGATACATCGACCACTCATCGTCTTCACGCCGAAGTCGATGCTGCGCAACAAGGCGGCGGTCAGCGACCTGCGGGACTTCACCGAGATGAAGTTCCGGTCCGTGCTCGAAGAACCCACCTACGAGGAGGGCACGGGCGACCGAAGCAAGGTCCGGCGGATCCTGCTGACCAGCGGGAAGATCTACTACGAACTGGTGGCCCGAAAGGCCAAGGACCAACGCGATGACGTCGCGATCGTGCGCCTCGAACAGCTGGCCCCACTACCGCGACGACGGCTGTCCGAGACCCTCGACCGGTACCCCAACGCAGAGCAGTTCTTCTGGGTGCAGGAGGAGCCCGCCAACCAGGGCGCTTGGCCGACGCTGGGGCTGACGCTGCCCGAGTTGCTGCCGGAGAAATTGCCGGGCATCAAACGGATCTCGCGCCGGGCGATGTCAGCGCCGTCATCGGGTTCGTCGAAGGTCCACGCCGTCGAGCAGCAGGAAATCATCGACGACGCGTTCGCCGGCTAGCTTCGAGCAGCACGACCGGGCCAGCCGTCATTCACAGCTGTTCGTGGGCGAAAGACGCAGCGCCCCAAAGTCAACCGCACCGACACTAGCGGCCGAGGGGGTGCTCGGCCAGGTAACCGTCGGCGACCAGACCGGGGTCGGTGCCGTTGGCGACCTGGCCGCGCATTTGCGCCAGCGCAGCGGTGTCCAGCACGCCGGCCACCTCGTTGACGGCGAGCACCTGCCCCTCGCTCAGCTCGTTGCGGCGATACAGCGGCACCAGATTCTCCGCGCGGATCAACGACGTGCGATCCGACATCGTCAACAAGTCGTCAGGGATGTTCGGCGTTGCGGTCGTCGTCCACGCCGCGTTGATCTGCCCCGCCTTTAGTGCCGCGAATAGCGTTGCCTCATCATGGTATTCGCGTGATTTCAGCAACTTGCAGACGCCGATGGCAGACGGCGGGCGGGTACCTGCAACCGCGCCGACCGACAGCTTCGCGCAGTTGCGTGCGGCTACGGCCACGTCGCGTCCGCCCCAGCTGTCGGCGGTCGCCTTGGTGATCGCCATCGCCGGCTTGTCCTCCGCGGATGTGGTGTAGTCGCCGGCGGCGACACCCTCGGGCAGCGCGGACACCATCGCGCGGTACACCTGTGCCGCCGAGCGCGCGGTGCCGTCCGGCTCAAACCGCTGCAACAGCTCGCCGGTGAGCCCCGGTACGACCCGGCTCGCTCCAGAGTCGAGCTCGGTCAGCGGATCGGGTACCGACTGGACGTGGGCGGGGCTGCCATAGGACCGAAGCGCGGCGGCGTACAGGTGAGCCACCAGCTTCGATTCCGGGTCGGTTGCGGACCCGACCGCGATGGACGGCGCACCGGCGTGACCACCACAGCCGGCCGTCACGATTGCGACCAGCGCGATGAGCGTCAGCGCGAACCGGCTCGAACCGGATTTGCCGCCCCTGCGGCGCGACCCCATCGGCCGATCAGATCCCGGTGGCCGTCGCGGCCACCGCCGACGCGACCGCCGGGCCGACGCGCGGATCCAGCTGGGCCTCGAAGATCTCATCGCCGAAGAGGACGCGGGGACTCGTCGCCGCGTGCGGCAGGATTTCGATCACGGGGACAGGTTACTGGGCCTAATTGACGGCCCCGGCGACGGGCCGTTGACCGCGCCTAGATCAGGCCAAGCTCGGTGACCGCGCTGCGCTCATCGGCGAGCTCCGCGGTCGACTTGTCGATCCGGCCGCGGGAGAACTCGTCGATCTCCAGTCCCTGCACGATCGTCCAGTTGCCGTCCTTGGTGGTCACCGGGAACGAGGAAATCAGGCCCTCCGGCACGTCGTAGCTGCCGTCGGAGACCACGGCCATCGAGACCCAGTTGCCCTCGGGGCTGCCGAGCAACCAGTCGCGGGCGGCGTCGATGGTGGCAGACGCGGCCGACGCGGCCGACGAGGCGCCGCGAGCTTCGATGATCGCCGCACCGCGCTTCGCGACGGTCGGAATGAAGTCGTTCTCGATCCAGGCTTGGTCGTTGACGACCTCGGCGGCGTTCTTGCCGCCGACCTCGGCGTGGAACACGTCGGGGTACTGGGTGGCCGAGTGGTTGCCCCAGATCGTCATCTTCTTGATATCGGTGACGGCGGCGCCGGTCTTCTTCGCGAGCTGGCTGATCGCGCGGTTGTGGTCCAGGCGGGTGAGCGCCGAGAACCGCTCGCGCGGGATGTCTGGCGCGTTGGTCATCGCGATCAGCGCGTTGGTGTTGGCCGGATTGCCGGTGACGCCCACGCGAATGTCTTCTGCGGCAACGTCGTTGAGGGCCCTTCCCTGAGCGGTGAAGATCGCGCCGTTGGCCTCGAGCAGGTCGCTGCGCTCCATTCCCGGGCCGCGCGGGCGGGCACCTACCAGAAGCGCCAGGTTGGCGCCATCGAAGATCTTGGTCGGGTCAGCGCCGATCTCGACTCCGGCCAGTGTCGCGAACGCACAGTCGTCAAGCTCCATCACGACACCCTCGAGCGCCTTCAGAGCGGGCTCGATCTCGAGCAGACGCAGTTCGATCGGGCGGTCCGGCCCGATCAGCGAGCCGCTCGCCAGGCGGAACAGCAGGCTGTAGCCGATCTGGCCGGCGGCGCCGGTGACCGCGACCTTCAGAGGACTTGTGCTCACGTCAGGTGCTCCTTGGACAGTGTTGGTTTCGGGACGAAACTAGCGCACCCGCCGCGGGCCCGATATCTCCGGTCCATTCCCAGGAGCTGCGCGTAGCATTACCGACGCTCTACCTGAACTGCGTTGCGATGGGAGATTGAGCCGATGCCCTCGTTTCGCGCACTACCTCCGGCACTGAGGCCGGTTGTCCGCGCCAGGCCGGCCGACCCGGACGCACGGACCATTCACGTCCCAGTCGCGCGGGCCATGGTCGACTGCGGCGTGTACGTCGAGGGCCAGCGGGCGCCCGGCAAGTACACCCATACCGCCGCGCTCAACAAAGTGCACCAGCTGGAGCGTGAGGGCAAAGAAGCGTTCGTGTGGATCGGCCTGCACGAGCCGGACCACCACCAGATGCAGGCGGTGGCCGACGTGTTCGAACTTCACGAGTTAGCCGTCGAGGATGCGGTGTGCGCACACCAGCGGCCGAAGCTGGAACGCTACGACAAGACGCTGTTTCTGGTGCTCAAGACCGTGAATTACGTGGAGCACGACACCATCGCCAACGCCCGCGAGATCGTCGAGACCGGCGAGATCATGATCTTTGTCGGCGCCGATTTCGTCGTCACGGTCCGGCACGGCGAGCACAGCGGGCTCGCCGGCGTCCGCAAACAGATGGATGCCTCGCCCGGGCTCATGAGGCTGGGGCCGTACGCGAGCATGCACGCGATCGCCGACCACGTGGTCGACAGCTATCTCGACATCACCGATCTGATCGAAAGGGACATTGACGCAATCGAAGAGAACGTCTTCTCCCCCACACAGCCGACCAACATCGACCACATCTACATGCTCAAGCGGGAGGTCGTCGAGCTGCGCCGCGCGGTCGCCCCGCTGACGCTGGCGCTGCAGCGGCTCGGCACCGACCACAACGACCTGATCTCTATCGAGGTCAGGCGCTACCTGCGTGACGTGCTCGACCACAACATCCAGGCCTCCGACCGGATCACCAGTTATGACGACATGCTCAGCTCACTGGTGACGGCCGCGCTGGGCAAGGTGGCCATGCAGCAGAACGTCGACATGCGCAAGATCTCGGCGTGGGTGGCGATCGCCGCGGTGCCCACGATGATCGCCGGCATCTACGGCATGAACTTCAACAATATGCCTGAGCTGCAGTGGAGTTGGGGATATCCAGCGGTGCTTGTGGTGATGGCGACGGTGTGCTTGCTGCTGTACCGAACGTTCCGTCGCTACCACTGGCTCTAGTCACGGAAATCGGCTCACGTCGAGAACTCCGCCCCGCTTAGCTTGGATTGGCGGCTCGCCGCCGCGGGTCGAGCACATCGACCCTGTCCTGCTCCCAGGCCTCGCGCATGGCGTCGGCGCCCTTGAGCCGCACCCAGGCCGCCTCGGTCGCGGTGATCGGGGTGGCCGACAGCACGGTCACCGGTGGCAGCGGTGATGGCAGCTCCACATCCTCAATGCCGCTGCGGCCCAACAGAAATGCGGTGAACGACGCCGATTCCCACAGCGGTGTTTCGAGGTCGATGAGTGCATCGGGTTCGAGCATCAGACCCTCGACGGCGGGTGCTGCGGCCAATATGGCCAGCGAGCGCGCGAGACCCTTCGGCGAGGGCCCGCGCAATGCAATCGACACCTCGGCGCGTGGTCCGTGCAGCGCGTCCGTGACCATCTCGGTTGGGTCGAACATGGGATGCCGCGAACAGCCAAGCGACACATAGTGACTGACGCCGTCGACGTCGGGACCGAACCGCAGCACGTCGATGCGTTCGGTGCCGAGGAACGTCACGCTGGCTTCGTCGGGTTCAGCGGTGACTCCGGCCCTGGCGAAGTGCTCGCGCAGGTGCGCTGTGACCCTCGCCGGAACGTCGATCACTCGGCCGGCGGCGGCGACTCGGCCGGCGGCTGTGGCGACTCGGCCGGTGGTGGCGACTCACCCGGGGGCGGTGTCGGCTCGGGCGCAGCCGGCGGCGGCGCTTGCTCGGCGCTCGGTGCCGGCGCTTCTTCACGCGCGCCGACCGGTGTCGTCGGCTCCTCGCGCGAGCCGCTCGTCGGTGTCGTCGGCTCCTCGCGCGAGCCGCTCGTCGGCGGGATCGTCAGGTTAGCCCCGGTGTCCCCGTCGAAGATCACGATCTTGGTGGTGTCGAACGCCAGCTCCATCGTCTGGCCCGGCGTCGCCCTCGACTCGGTGGAAACCCGTGCCACGAACTCGTTCTCACCGGCACCGGAATCGGCGGCCAGCTCGGCGAGCTGCTCGGCGTGGGCACCCGCGCCCTCGGTCTTGAAATGCACGTACTTGTCGGCACCGAGCGATTCGACGAAGTCGACCTTCACTTCAAACGTCAGCGCGCGGATCCGCGCGTAGGTGTCGATCAGAGTGGCGTCCTCGAGATGCTCCGGTCGGATACCGACGATCACGTTGTTGGGCGTGTGATGTTGCGCGAGCACGTCGTGCACCTGCTGGGTCAGCGTTATGTCACCAAACGGCAGACGCACCCCGACATCGGTCAATGTGGCGGGGAAGAAGTTCATCGCAGGCGATCCGATGAACCCGGCGACGAACAGGTTGACGGGGCCGCTGTACAACTCCTCCGGCGTGCCGATCTGCTGTGCGATGCCGCCCAGCAGGACCACGACCCGATCGCCTAGCGTCATCGCCTCGATCTGATCGTGCGTGACGTACACGGTGGTGGTGCCCAGCCGATGCTGCAGTCGGGAGATTTCTGAACGCATCTGAACCCGCAGCTTGGCGTCCAGGTTCGACAACGGCTCGTCCATCAGAAACGCCTTGGGGTTGCGCACGATCGCGCGACCCATCGCCACCCGCTGGCGCTGGCCGCCGGACAGCTGGGCAGGCTTGCGGTCCAGAAAGTCCGTCAGGTCAAGGATTTTCGCCGTTTCCTCGACCTTCTGCGCGATCTCTGCCTTCTTCATCTTGGCCAGCGTCAATGGGAACGCGATGTTCTGTCGCACGGTCATGTGCGGGTAGAGGGCATAGGACTGGAAGACCATGGCGATGTCGCGGTCCTTGGGCGCCTTTTCGTTGACCCGTTCGCCGCCGATCCGCAGTTCGCCCGACGTGATCTCCTCCAGGCCGGCAATCATGTTCAGCGTGGTGGACTTTCCGCAGCCCGACGGGCCGACCAGAATGATGAACTCGCCGTCGGCGATCGTGATCGAGAGGTCTTTCACGGCCGTCGCGCCGTTGGGGTAACGCTTGGTCACCCGGTCCAACACAATTTCGGCCATGAAGCTATCCCTTCACCGCACCGGACGTCAGGCCGGCGACGATCCGTCGTTGGAAGATTAGAACAAAGATGATGATCGGGATGGTGATGACCATCGCGCCCGCCGCGATCGACCCCGTCGGCTCCTCGAATTGGGAACTACCGGTGAAGTTCGCGATCGCCACCGGCGCCGTGATGGCCCGCGTCGTCGCCGTCAGTGACAGCGCGAGCAGCAGGTCGTTCCAGGCGAAGATGAACACCAGGATCGCCGCGGTGACGATGCCCGGCGCGGCCAGCGGCGCGATCACCTTGCGGAACGCCTGAGCGGGCGTGGCCCCGTCCATCTTCGCGGCCTTCTCCAGATCCCAAGGGATCTCTCGGAAGAACGCCGACAGCGTGTAGATCGCCAGCGGAAGTGCGAACGTGATGTACGGGATGATCAGACCCGGCCATGTATCGAACAGCCCGATGCTGCGCCACAGGTTGAAGATCGGTGTGACAAGGGAGATCTGCGGGAACATCGCGATCAGCAGTGCCACTCCGACCAGCAGCCGCTTACCGGGAAACGCCAGCCGCGCAACGGCGTAGGCCGCCATGCCTCCGATGACGACCGCGATCAGCGTGGTGATCAACCCGATGCCGATCGAGTTGATCAGCGCCGAGGTGAACATGTCGCCGCGGAAGACCCCCTTGTAGTTGTCGAACGTAATCTGCGAGGGAATCAGCTTGCCGTCCTTGACGCTTGACGTCGGCTTCAGCGAGAGGCTCAGGATCCACAGCACCGGAAACAGCGCGTACACGACGACCAGAATGTTGACGACGGTCCAGCCCGTTGCACGCCCTGCGCCGACCCGCTCGGCCATGTCAGCGCCTCTCCTCGTCCGCGCCGGGCGCCGAGGCACCGAAGATCTTAATGTAGATGAACGCGATTACTGCGACCGAGAGGAAGATCAGCACGCTGATCGCCGATCCCAGGCCAAGGTTGAACGCCTTGAACAGGTTGTCGTAGCCCAGGATTGACACCGAGCCAGTGTTGTTCGCACCGCCGGTGAGCACATAGATGTTGTCGAAGATCCGGAACGCGTCCAGGGTGCGGAACACCAGCGCGACCAGGATCGCCGGTTTGATCAGCGGCAGAATCACTTTGACCAACCGCTTCCAAGCGCCGGCCCCGTCGACCTCGGCGGCATTCAACAGATCCTGTGGCACCAAAGCCAATCCGGCCAACAACAGCAGCGCCATGAACGGCGTCGTCTTCCACACCTCAGCTAGCACCACGATGCCCAGCGACGGAATCTGCTGGGTCAGTGGCGCATTGCCCTCGGGCAGCAGGTTGGCCAGGTATCCGGTGCCGGGCGTCCACGCGTAATACCAGCTGTATGACGCGGCCACGGTCACGATGCCGTACGGGATCAGGACCGCCGTGCGAACCACGCCCTTGCCGAAGATCGTGCGGTGCATCACGAGCGCCAGCGCCATGCCGAGCACGAACTCGATGGCCACCGAGACAACGGTGATCACCAACGTCACCGCGAACGCCGTCCACCAGTACCGGTCGGTCAGCACCGTGACGTAGTTCCGCACCCCGACAAACGACGTGTCGCCGGGTTGCGCGAGGTTGTAGCGCTGCAGGCTCAGCCACACGGCATACCCGATCGGGTAGGCCGTGACCGCCAGCATCAGCAGCACCGCGGGGGTGATCAGCGCGAACGCCAGCCGACGGTCGGATTTGCGGACGTCGGTTCGGCCGCCGGCGACTGCAGCGGCGGCTGTCATGGAATCAGCCCCCTACCGTCGATCGCCTTCTGGACCTGCACGCTCAGCTCATCGGCCGTGCGCTCCGGGTCGATGGCGGTGATCGGCGCCAGCGTGACCGAGATCCTCGTCGACACCGCCTGATACACCGGGGTCGCGGGCCGCACCGCGGCGTTGGTGAGTTGCTCGCGGATGATCGCGTACTGCGGATACTTGGCCTGGAATGTCGGGTCGTCGTACAGCGAGGCCCGCACGGCCGGCAGGCCACCCTCCACGGACGTGTACCGCTGGTTCTCGACGTCGCGCAGGCAGCGGATCGCCTCGAACGCTTGCTGACGGTGCTGGCTGGTCTTCGCGACCGCGAGGTTGAGCCCGCCGAGCGTGACCTTGGCCGACTGGCCCGGCTGCACACCCGGATATGGCGCGAAGCCGAACACTGCCTTGCTGGCCTCGTAGGCGGCCTTGAACTGCTCGTCGGTGGGCGAGAACGTCCCGACGTCATTGATGCTGCCTGCCAGGTCGGGCTTCTTGTCCAACGGCAGGAAACTCACGCCACCCTTGACGGCGTTCTCCAGCATCGATGGCAGCACGAACGGCCAGTTCACCTCGAGCGCGGCTTTGCCCTGCTCGAGTGCGAGCCGGGCGGTGCCCTCGTCGGTCTGGGTGATCGACGGGTCGGCGCCGGGCGCGGTAGCAACGGCCTTCATGATCCGAAGCGCCTTGACGGTCGCGGCGCGGTGCTCGGGTGTGTCGGTCAGCGTCACCGTCTTGCCGTCGTCGGAAAGCACTTGACCGCCAGCGCTTTCCAGCAAGGTGTTGAACCACACGACCAGGCCCTCGTATTGCTTGGCCTGAACCGCGATCCAGCTGGGCTTGCCCGCAGCGTGCAACCGCGTCGCCTCGGCCACCATCCCGTCCCACGTCGTCGGTGGCTCGTCCATCAAATCCGCTCGATACCAAAGCAGTTGGGTGTTGGTGGTGATCGGTACGGCGTACAGCTTGTTTTGCCATTTGGCGGTTTCCAGCGGCCCGGGAAGCGTGTTGGTGGTGGCGTCGGATTCGGCACGACCCGCCGGATCGTCTGACAGCGGCAAGGCCCAACCGGCGTCGGCGAACTCGGCCGTCCACACCACGTCGAGCGCCATCACGTCGAGAGTCTTGTCATTGCCGGTGAGTCGCCTCGCCAGCTGCAGCCGCTGATCGTCCGCGCCCTTTGGCAAGCTGACCTGCTGAATGCTGAAGCGGCCGCCGAGTTGTTCGTTGCAGCGCTTGGCGACTGCGGTGAACGTAGCCATCTCGTTAGCCGGCGTGTAGTAGTTGATGACGATTCCGCTGCCGCGCGAACCGCACGCCGTCACGATTGACGCCGTCGTCAGCGCGGCCAACACCGCAGCACCCAGCCGCTGTGGGCCCACGCGCAAGCTGGGGACGCGCACCGCTTGCCTCCGTCCGCGCAGGAACCTCCCGCGGGCAAACCGTAGAGCCAGATGCGCGTGATTCGCAACACTTTCGGCGCGCGCGTCGCACACCGTTATGCAATCGCGAGCGTGCGCAAATTACGAGCTACCACCGGCGTGTCGGGTGCAGACACGCACCGTCGCGCAACAGTGGGGTCAGATCGTCAAGCGCGCCAGCAGATCCCGGCCCCGCTCGGCATTCTGCGGATCGCACAACACGTCGTAGCGTCCGGCGACGAGCTGCATCGTCGAACTGAAATCTCTTGTGCCGCGCGCCATCGCGTAGGGAATAGCGGAGGTGATTAGGCCGAAGAACACCCCGGCGACCAGCCCGGTGGCCAGTGCACCCCATGGACTGGGGCTGAAGAAGCCGAGGATCAGGCCGATGAACAGACCCAGCCATGCTCCGGTCAACACCCCGCCGCCTAGCACCTTGGGCCATGTCAGCCTCCCGGTGACGCGTTCCACCTGCATCAGGTCGACGCCCACGATCGTCACCTGCTGCACGGGGAACTGTTGATCCGAGAGGTAGTCCACCACGCGCTGGGCTTCGGCGTAGGTCGGATAGGAGCCGATCGGCCATCCCTTCGGTGGTGTCGGCAATGCGGCCGGACCGCCTCGCCCCGGGGTGGGCGTATTGCGTGTGACGCCGGGATTCTGTCCGGGCTGGAACGGGCTGGTCATCGATCCTCAGTCTCCTCTTTGGGCGCTGTCTGTAAAGACCAACGCCCCGATTGGCGCGATGGTGCCCCGCGGCGGGCTGGCCACGGGCTACCTGCACATCCGCTAGGTTGATCAGCATGACAAATCCGGGCGAGGACGCAGGCCAAACGGGATCATCCGACTCCAGTGGGGGTGCCTCGGAGCCGTCGTCGAGTGGCCATGAGGCACCACCGATCGAGCAGTCCAAGGAGCCGCCGCAGTCCGAGGAGGCCGCCCGGCCGCAGGAACCGCAGCGCAACGAACCGCCCGGCTACACCGCGCCGCCTGCGTATAGTCCGCCGCCCGGGTTCGACGCGCCGGCGTATGGATATCCGCCGCCCGGTGCTGCGCCCGAATACCCGCAGCCGCCGAGTTATCCTCCGCCCGGTGCTCAGGCCGGCTACCCACCGCAGTACGCCGATTCCTCGGGTTACGGAGGACCGTCCTACCCGCCGCCAACTTACGGGACACCCCCTCCCGGCTATGGCCCACCGCCCAGCGGCTATCCGGCGTCGGGGTACGGCAGCCCGTATGGGCAGCCAGCGCCGGGCACCAACACCATGGCAATCGCATCGCTCGTCGCTTCGATCATCGGGTTCTGTTGCGGCATCGGTTCGATCATCGGCATCGTCCTGGGTGTCATCGCGCTCAATCAGATCAGGCAGACCCGCGAAGGCGGACACGGCTTGGCCATTGCCGGCATCGCAGTCGGGGCCTTTTCGCTCGTGATCAGCCTGATCTTCAACGTCATCTGGTTGACCAACTGACCATGACCACCAGCGGCCCCGAGCAGCCCTACCGCGCCACCGGGTATCCGTCGCCGGAGAACACGGGCTCGCCGCTGGATCCGAACGCGCCGGTGGACTATCCCGCGGACGCCGGGCTACCTCCGCAGGTCTATCCGACGCCGTACCCCGGTGCGCCGGGCTATCCGGCCGCACCGACCTATCCGCCCCCCGGCTACTACGGCGCGGGATACGACCCGTACCCGCCGACGAAACCCCCCGGCACCAACGGCAAAGCCATCGCGGCACTGGTCACGTCGCTCGTGGGGCTGATGTGCTGCGGCTTGCCGTCGATCGCGGGGCTGATCCTGGGCATCATGGGCATGCTCGAGACCAAGCGCACCGGCCAGGACGGCTACGCGATCGCGCTGATCGGCGTGATATTCGGTGGTCTGGCGGTCGCGGGTTGGGTGCTTTATCTGCTGCTGTCGATCGGTCTGTACGCAAGCAGTTGGCGGTGGGCACGGTAGTTTCGGCAGCCCAGGTCAGTACACCGTCTAGGTGGGCGGTCGGAAAGGCTCGGCCTTACGCACCATGCCCGCCGCCCGGCCCTTCCCGGCGATCACCAACGCCATCTTGCGGCTGGCCTCGTCGATCATCTCGTCACCGAGCATCACCGCACCGCGGGCGCCGCCCGCGCGCGAGGTGTGCCACTCGTAGGCCTCGAGAATGAGCTCAGCGTGGTCATAGTCCTCCTGGCGGGGGCTGAAAATCTCGTTGCCGGCGGCGATCTGGTCGGGATGCAGCACCCACTTGCCGTCATAGCCAAGCGCGGCGGACCGGCCGGCTACCCGACGAAAGCCGTCCACGTCGCGGATCTTCAGGTATGGGCCGTCGATCGCGAGGACGCCATGTGTGCGGGCCGCGATAAGAATCCGCATCAGCACGTGGTGATGTGCGTCGCCGACGTCGTAACCCTCGGGTTGTTCGCCGACCTCCAGCGTGCGCATGTTGAGACTGGCGGCCATATCCGCGGGTCCCAGAACCAGCGCCTGGACCCGCGGGCCCGCCGCGATCGCATCAATGTTGGTCAGTCCCAGTGCGTTTTCGATCTGCGCCTCGATGCCGATGCCGCCGACCGCCAGGCCGTGCGTGGCCTCGAGCTGGCTCAGCAGCAAGTCGAGCGCGTGGATGTGCGACACGTCAGTCACCTTGGGTAACACCACGATGTCGATCGACGCGTCCTTGGAAGAAGCCACCGTGGACACCACTTCGATGATGTCGGCGTACGTCCACGGCGTGGTCCAATCGTTGACCCGTACCCCGCGCAGCTGCCCCTCCCAACCGGGCTCGGCCAGCGCGACGGCGACCTGAGTGCGGGCCTCGGCCTTGGCCTCCGGCGCGACGGCGTCTTCGAGATCGAGGAACACCTCGTCGGCGGGCAGGCTCTTGGCCCTCTGGATCATCTTGGCGCTGCTGCCCGGAACCGAAAGGCACGTCCGGCGGGGCCGGACCAAATGGTCGAGTCGGCGGGGTCGGACCAAATTCTCGAGTGGGCGGGGCCGATACGGGTAATCCACAACACCAGTCTCTACTCTTTGAACCATGGTGGCGGTGAGCAGGGTCTACGCGGCCCGACTCGCGGGGATGGTGGTGCTGGGCCCCGACGGCGAGTCCATCGGCCGCGTCCGCGATGTGGTGATCAGCATCAGCATCGTGCGCCATCAGCCGCGGGTACTCGGGCTCGTCGTCGAATTGCTCACCCGCCGAAGGATTTTCGTTCCCATCCTGCGTGTCACCGCCATCGAACCCAGCGCAGTCACCCTCGCGACCGGCAATGTTTCGCTGCGCCGGTTCGCCCAGCGCCCCGGCGAAGTGCTCGTGCTGGGTCAGGTCATCGAAACGCGCGTGCGCGTCGACGACCCCGATCTGCCCGACCTGACCGGAATCGACGTCGTCGTGGTCGATCTGGCGATCGAGCAGACCCGCACCCGCGACTGGGTGGTCACACGGGTCGCGGTGCGGCCGCAGCGCCGCCTGGGTCGGCGCAGCAACGTCTACGTCGTCGACAGGCAACACGTGCAGGGCCTGACGCCGTCCGGGCTGGCGATGCCCGACCAGGGTGTTGCACAGCTACTCCAACAGTTCGAGGGCCAGCGCGCGGTCGAGGTTGCCGATGCCATTCGCGAGCTGCCCGACAAGCGGCGCTACGAGGTGTTCAGAGCGCTCGACGACGAGCGACTTGCCGACGTGCTGCAGGAGCTGCCCGAGGACGAGCAAGCGGATGTGCTCAAGCAACTCGAGCCCGAACGTGCCGCGGACGTGCTCGAGGCCATGGATCCTGACGACGCCGCCGACCTACTGGGCACGATGACGCCCGCCGATGCCGAGCTGTTCTTGCGGCGGATGGACCCAGAAGACTCCGAGGACGTGCGGCGGCTGCTGAAGCACTCCCCCGACACCGCGGGCGGCCTGATGACGTCCGAACCGGTGGTCCTGGCCCCCGACACCACCGTCGCCGAGGCGCTGGCGCGGGTGCGGGATCCGGACCTGACGCCGGCGCTGGCGTCGCTGGCCTTCGTCGCCCGGCCACCCACAGCCACGCCGACGGGCCGCTACCTGGGCTGCGTGCATCTGCAGCGACTGCTGCGCGAGCCACCTGCCGCGCTGGTCAGCGGCATCGTCGACACCGACCTGCCCAACCTGAGCCCGGAGGACTCACTGAGCGCCGTCACCCGCTATTTCGCCGCCTACAATCTGGTCTGCGGTGCGGTCGTCGATGAGGAGAATCACCTCCTCGGCGCGGTGTCCGTAGACGACGTGCTCGACCACCTGCTACCCGACGACTGGCGAGAGCGCGAAGAACCCGAGCTGTCCGGGGCGGAGGGG
>DATARY010000078.1:0-6833 GCA_036263935.1 Mycobacterium sp. | reverse complement strand
GATGGCCGGTACTGCGGTTGTGGGGTCGGCGTGGGGATGATTACCGGGCGCAGCCTGGCCCGCTTGGCCAACTCAGTGATGGTGGCAGCCGGCAGGGCTCCATAGCCCGACAGGTATCCGGGCTTGTCGCTGGTGCCCTCCACGGTGGCCGCCTCGGCGAGCACATGGATCACGATGCCCGACGCCGACTGACCAGCGGCATCGGCGACCGGGCACCGATCCGATCCGCACATGCAGGCCAGCGCGGTGTTGCCGGTGGCCAGCGCGCTGAGCGCATCAGCGCGGCGCTGACGTTTGGTCCGCGGGTCAGCACCGCAGACCGTGCCCGCCAGCGCGTCGAGCTTTTGATCCAACGCGGCGGCATCGGTGGCGCGCACGTTGCCCCAGATCTCGGCCATCCCATACTGGGCGGGCCCGACCTCAATATGGCGGTCCTCGTCGCGCTGACGGGCCACCCGCAGCGCATCGGGATCCACCTCCAGGACCAGCCAATCCACCAGCTGGGTGACCTTCGGGTAGGACAGCTTGTTCCAGTTGGGCGCCCTGCGCGCCACCATCTCGTCGATCCGCGCGATGCCCGCGGCGTCGGTGACCAGATCGGTGCGGTAGATGATCACCGCGATCACCCGGAAATCAACCTCCCCGGCGGCGAACACATCGGCCAGCCTGGGCAGCCGCTCCAACAAGGTCTGCCCGTAATGCATCCGCGAGGACGCCCGCCCACGGCCAATCCCCAACTCCGCCGCCACCTCCGCGGCGATCACGTCCCAATCATCAACACACCAAAAGCCGTGCTCGTCGCCGGCGGCCTGCCACCGACGCTGACCAAAACGACCCACCGCCAGCAGCCCCCGCGCCACCGCAACCCGCTCAGCGCGCTGGGCCTCGCGCATCACCTCGAGCAGGCCCGCATCCGACTCTCCTTCGAACATACATTCGATCATGCCAGAGGCGTCCGACCGCAGCATCCGCCTGAGACCGCGCCTGTGGATGAAATACGGACTGTGGATGACCACACCTCACGACCCCTTCCGTCAAAAACTTGACACGTGTAAAGTTCGGCCGCATGGACAACATCCGTGGCAAGACCATCGCGATTACCGGCGCCGCGAGAGGCATCGGTTACGCCACCGCCAAGGCTTTGCTGGCCCGGGGTGCCCTTGTGGTCATCGGTGACCGCGATGTGGCCGTCCAGCAGTCGGCCGTGGCGGACCTCGCGAAGTTCGGCCAGGTGTCGGGCTACCCGCTTGATGTCAGCGACAAGGAGTCCTTCGCAACGTTCCTCGACAAGGCGCGAACCGAGGGCCAGGGCCAGATCGACGTGCTGATCAACAACGCCGGGGTAATGCCCGTCGGCCCCTTCCTCGAGCTCTCCGACGAGGCGATCCGCTCCGCCATCGAGGTGAACTTCTACGGTGTCCTTACCGGATGCCAGCTGGTGCTACCGGAGATGGTGGGCCGTCGCAGCGGCCATATCGTGAACATCGCGTCGCTGGCCGGCATGCTCGCCGTGCCCGGCCAAGTTGTCTACGCGGGAACGAAATTCGCGGTGGTTGGGCTGTCCACCGGGCTGGCCGATGAATTCGCGCCGCAGGGAGTCGAAGTCAGCTGTGTGATGCCGACGTTCACCAACACCGAGCTGATCGCGGGCACCCACCCCAGCGCCGCGCAGAAGCCGGTCGAACCCGAGGACATCGCCGCCGCGGTCGTGAAGGTGCTCGACAAGCCGACCACGCTGGTGTCGGTGCCCGCGCCGCTGCGGTTCGTCAGCGCGATCACCCCGACGCTGTCGCCTAAGGCCCGACGCTGGCTGTCACACAAGATCGGCAACGACACCGTGTTCCTGAACGTCGACCGCAAGGCCCGGGAAAGCTACGAGCAGCGCGCGCAGGCGGCGCAGGGAGTCGTTGAGGGACCGAAGGATTCGGCTAGTTGAGGGCCGGGAGGGAATCACCGAGCCGGTAGGACTCGATCGTGTCGAGGTGATCGAACACCTCGTCGGGACTGAACTGGTAGTCCTCGGCCCTGCCGACCAGCACGAGGTGCACCATCTCGCCGCCGTCCGCCGCCGAGATGAAGATCGTCGTCACGGGATGGCGTTGCTCGTCACCGACGTCGGCGCCGGACGGCGGGTAGAACCAGATGGCCGACTCGCTGTCCGAGAGTTCCTCGTCAAAAGTCCAGCCGCGCTGGGTGACTCGCTCATCGAAGTCCTCTAAGTCGTCGGCTAGGTCGAGATTGTCGACGACGTCGTTGAGCACATCTTCGGGTATCCACCTCGCGTCCCGGGCGGCCCGCCGCCTCTTCCGACGCGCCTGCTTGGCCTCGGTCTTCTTGCTCCTCGCGTGCGCGGGGGTCCGCCTGGACAACTAGCTCAGTGCCCGGTCGAGGTCGGCGATCAGATCGTCAGTTCCCTCCAACCCAACCGAAATTCGCACCACGCCGTCGCCCAGCCCGATTGCGGCCCGTCCTTCCGGCCCCATCGCTCGATGGGTCGTGGTGGCCGGGTGAGTGATCAACGACTTGGAATCGCCGAGGTTGTTGGAGATGTCGATCACCTGCAGTTTGTCGAGGACCTCGAAGGCGCGCTCCTTGCTGCCGCCCGTGAGCTCGAACGTGACGACGGTGCCGCCACCCGTCATCTGCCGCTTCGCCAGGTCGTATTGCGGATGCGACTCCAGGAACGGATACCGCACCCAACTCACGGCTGGATGCGCCTCGAGGAACTCGGCGATCCGCTGCGCCGACGCGTTCTGAAAGTCCACCCGCACCGCCAGCGTTTCCAGACCCTTCAGCAGCGTCCACGCGTTGAAGGGACTCAAAGCGGGGCCGGTGTGCCGCATCAACTTCTGCACGGGCTCGTCGATGTACTGCTTGTCGCCGAGGATGGCCCCACCGAGCACCCGGCCTTGACCGTCGATGTGCTTGGTCCCTGAATATACGACGACGTCGACACCCAATGGGAAACCCTGCTGCAGAATCGGCGTGGCAAAGACGTTGTCCAGCACCACTTTTGCGCCAGCCGCATGGGCAAGATCGCACACTGCGGCGATGTCCACCAGCGACTGCATCGGGTTGGAAGGTGTCTCGAAGAAGACCGCCTGGGTCGGCACCGACAAGGCTTCTTCCCACTGCGGCAGGTCGTCACCGTCGACGAACACAGTCTGCACACCCCAGCGCGGCAGGATCTCGTTGCACACCACGAAGCACGATCCGAACAAGCTGCGCGCCGCCACCAGTCGGTCGCCCGCCGCCAGCAGGGCGCCCAACGACGTGAACACAGCGGCCATGCCGGTCGCGGTCGCGAAGCACGCGGGTGCTCCCTCGATCAGGCGTAGCCGCTCCTCGAACATCGAGATCGTCGGGTTGCCGTAACGCGAGTAGACGTAGCGGTCGATCTCTCCGGTGAACGCCTTCTCGGCCTCCCCAGCAGACGAGTACACGTACCCGGACGTCAGGTACATCGCCTCGGCCGTCTCCTCGAAACCCGACCGCAGCAGGCCGCCGCGGACGCCGATGGTGGCCTGGCTGACGCCGTCGGGCAGCTCGGCTGGCCGGCGAACCGACGGCACGTCCGAACTCATGACTGCTTCCAGGGCAGGCCCACGGCCTTCCAACCGGTGCCACCGCGGTGGCCGTCCTTGTCGAGGTGGCCCTCAAACCCGTCGAGCACGTTGTAAGACGGGGCGATGCCGGCTTTGGTCGCCGCCTCCGCTGCGCCGATGGAGCGGTTGCCGGAGCGGCACAGGAAGACCACCGGCCGTCCCCTGCTGGCGCGTGGGCCCTCGCGGGCCGCGACACCGGCGGCGACCAGATCGTCGACGAAGCCATCGTTGTGGTTGCCGTCCGTTGTGTTCCATTCCACGTACACCACGTCGCGCGCGAGGCTGGATAAATCGGGCACCCCGACGAAGCGCCACTCGGCGGCCGTGCGGCAATCGACGAGCACGGCCTCGTGGTTGTCCACCAGCAGCTTCCAGGCCTCCTCAGGCGTGATGTCTCCGGCGTAGCTCACGGTCGTGAGTCTTCCACAGCTAGCTTGGGCCAGTCGAACACACCTTCCATGCTCCATCCTCGCGCACGAACGTCACGTCAACGCCGGTTTTGGCGTCCGGTGCCTTGTCGAAATGGTAGGTCACCGTGGCGGTGGCGCGATCGCCGTCGAGCGTCACCTTCGCGACGTCGTCGACGAACCGCGCGCCGCGCCTTTGCACCGAATCACGTTGGCGGGCAAGCATTTCAGCCTCATTGCCCTGCTGAGCGCGGCACGTGTAGCCACGGAAGTCGGGGTAGTTCTGCCTCTGCAGCGCGTCGTTCTGGCCGACCGCTGCGCGGCCGACCCCCTGGTCCTCGGGCACGTCATCGCCGCCGAAGATATTGAACAGCCCGATTGCGATCACGACGAGCACAATGATTGCCAACGCGCCCAGAAACGGCCCCATCGTGGGCCGGTCGGCGGGTTCGGTCACCAGAGCTTGCGTAGCACCGACGAAACCCGCCGAGACCGGTCCCTTGCAACGATCGGGTCCGGCGCCGTCGCCAGCGCCACCCCGAGCCGCCTTCGCCCGTCGGTCTCATCAGGCCTGTTGAAGAGCCGGACGTCGCTTTCGGCGACGGCCAGTGCCTCGGCGAGCACGACGCCGAGGTCCGCGCCGTCTGCCTTGACCCCGGTCGAGTCGGCCCCGGCGTAGCTGACCGCGGCGGCCGCGGGCGAAATCATGATGGTGTCCACGGAAAGCCCGAGGATCGCGCGGGCGTGCAGCTCGAACTGCGAAAGCCGTTGCGACCGGACGGTCACAAGGCCGCTGTCGGACGGACGGGGTCGCACGTCGGCGAAGTAAACCTCGTCGCCGCGCACCATGAGCTCGACGCCGAACACGCCGCGCCCGCCGAGCGAGTTGACGATCCGGGCGGCAATTGACTTCGCCGCATCCAGGGCGGTCGGCGGCATCGGCTGCGGCTGCCAGGCCTCCAGCACGTCGCCCTCGGTTTGGCGGTGACCGATCGGTTCGCAGAAGTGCACCGCGGGCCCCGACGGCCCTGTGGTCCGGATCGTCAGCAGCGTGATCTCGTAATCGACCTCGACGACCGTCTCGGCCATCACCTTGTTGTGCGGGATCCGGCCCGCCGCCAGGGCCCGCTGCCATGCGGGCC
Source organism: Mycobacterium sp. (assembly GCA_036263935.1). GTDB lineage: Bacteria > Actinomycetota > Actinomycetes > Mycobacteriales > Mycobacteriaceae > Mycobacterium. The sequence continues at coordinate 1,679 of DATARY010000078.1, read as the reverse complement.
CGACGTCCTCGGTGCGCAACAGCACCGATTGGCCATCGCCCGGCGCCGCCGCGATCGGCTTGACCACCATCGGAAACCCGGCGTGTTGGGCTACCGCGGTCAACTCCTCGACCGAACCAGCGAACCAGAACGGGGCGGTGGGCAGGCCCAGCTCGTCGGCCGCCAGTCGGCGCAGGCCCTCCCGGTCGAGGCTGAGCCGGGTGCTGCGCGGCGTCGGGAAGACCTCGATGTCCCCGCCCTCGGCCACGGCGATCAGCGCGTCCGCGGCGATCAAACCCGCTTCGGCCACGACGTAGCGGGGCTTTTCCTTCTCGATCAGCGCGGTCAGCGCCTCGGCGTCGTTCATCTTGACGACGGCGGCCCTGTCGGCCACGCCGTGCGCCGGGGCGTCGGCATAGCGATCGACCGCAATGACGTCGGCGCCGAGCCGCTGAAACGCCAGCACCGACTCCCGGCTCAACTCGCCGGAACCGAGCAGCATCACGGTGGGGCGGGGCGGGGCGGCCTCCGCGGCGGACGCGTCGGCTACGGGCTCGGCTGCGGTCTCTGGCGCGGACTCGTCGGCGCGGTCGCCTTCAGGTGTTTCACTCATCGCGCGTCCCAGCCTGCCAGATCCTCAAGCCAGCCGAACGTCGACGTAGCACCAACGCCAGTCCTCGCCGGGTTCCACCGAGCGCATCACGGGATGGCCGGTCTTGCCGAAGTGTTCGCTGGAGTGTCGGTGTGGGCTCGAGTCGCAGCAGCCGACGTACCCACAGGTCAGGCACATACGCAGGTGAGCCCAGGCGTCCTTGCCGTCCTCGGCGCAGTCCTCGCAGCGTCCCGGCGTGCGCGGTTCGGGTTCGGCGGCATCGGCCGCGGCCTCGAGGTGTTCGCAGGTATCGGCGACCGCCGGTGAGCTCGCCTCGCGCTGGCGTGATCTCCTCAGCATGTTGAACAAGGATACGGACCGAGACGATGGAGGTTTGGCGACGTGGGTGCCTCACTGCTGACGGTTCTTGTGGTATCGATCCTGTTGACCGCACTGGCCCGCCGGTTCGATGTCTCGGCGCCGCTTGCGCTGGTCGTCGCGGGGTTGACGGCCAGCGCCATTCCCGGGCTGCACGACGTCGTGCTCGATCCCAGGCTGGTTCTCTACGTCATCCTGCCGCCGTTGCTGTGGTCGGCGGGAACGGAAAGTAGCTACTTCGCCCTGCGCAAGAACGTCCGTCCGATCAGCCTCCTCGCGATCGGGCTGCCGCTCGCAACGACGTTCGCGGTGGGGTTCGTCGCGTACAAGACGGTTCCCGAGCTGACCGTGGCCGCGGCGCTCACCCTCGGGGCGATCGTGGCGCCGCCCGACGCGGTGTCGGCGACCGCGATCGGCAGGCGGCTGGGTCTGCCGCGTCGGATCATGACCCTGCTCAGCGGCGAGAGCCTGCTCAACGACGCGACCGCGCTGACCGCCTACAAGGTCTCGCTCGGCCTCGCCATCGGCACCGCGGTGAGCTGGGGTCATGGGCTGGCCACGTTCGCGCTGGCCGCGGTCGGCGGCGTCGTGGTCGGCGTTGCGCTGGGCGGCGCGATCGCGTTCGTCCGATCCCGGCTCGACGATCCCCTGGTGGAAAGCGCACTCGGTCTGGTGGCGCCGTTCATCATCTACCTGGCCGCCGACCAGATCCACGGCTCGGGTCTGCTGG
>DATARY010000216.1:0-1816 GCA_036263935.1 Mycobacterium sp. | reverse complement strand
CCGTGGACGGCGGTCGGTCTGGTTGCGCTGCCGCTCGCGGTGCGCGCCGCGGGCCCTGTGCGGCACGGCCGTGGCGGCAAGGACCTCATTCCGGTGCTGCGCGATACCGGGTTGACGATGCTGGTGTGGGCCGTCGCGGTCGCGCTGGCACTCACGTTCGGTTAGTCGAACTCCTGCGGCACGGCCGTCGCCTGGGCGGCCTGGTCGTAGATATGCTTGACGCCCTGGTGTCGTGAGTCGTTAATTCGCAGGCAGTGGTGGACTGGTCTGGGACCGACGACTGCGCGCGGCCATCGGCACAGTTGCGCGTTGAGCTTCGCGAATGTAACGGGATGGCGGGCAATCCTGGGAAACCCCGCCATGACGTTACGCGCGCAGCGACGCGGAACGCCCAGCGCGGACTGCACCCAAATTAGCGACTCACGACACCAGCCACTACTGGACGATGATCGGGTCGCCGACATGCACCGTGTCGTAATACCACGCCGCGTTGTCCGGGCTGAGGTTGATGCAGCCGTGGCTGACGTTCGAGTTGCCCTGCGATGCGACTGACCATGGGGCGGAATGAACGTAGACCCCTCCCCAGGTGACACGCACGGCGTCGGCGACGGTGAGCCGGTAGCCCTCCGGATCGCTGAGCGGGATGCCGATGGTGCGCGAATCCATCACCACCGAAGCCTGTTTCTCCAACGCCGCGAACGATCCCCTCGGTGTGGGGTGCCTGGGCTTACCCATCGAAGCAGGCATCTGGCGCACCACTTGGCCGTCGATGCTCACGGTGAATGTGTGGGCGTCGATGTCGGCGACACCCCGTACCTGAGCACCGGTCTCGAAGGTCGTCTTGGCGCCGCCCGCCATCACCACGATGCTGGAATGAGCGGGCCAGAATCCACTCGGATTCCATTGCACAACACGGTCATTGAGCCACTGAAAACTACCGCCGGGTGTGCCCGGCGATGTGATGCGGATACTCTGTTGTGCCGCAAGGCGGTTCGCGACAGCTCCAGCGAACGTCACCGTCACCGGATAGGCGACACCCACCTTCTCCCCCGCAGCCGGCGCGATGCTGACCACGTCGGTAGGCGTTGCGATGCCGGCCGAGCTGGTTGCGACGGTTCCCGCCGTCGTGATGGCCGCAGTGACCGTTACCACAAGCGCCCGGCGAATCGCCCTGCGCGCGCCCTGCATTCTGAGAAGATCGGCGTTCAGCACACTTTCATCGTAGTTCGTCACCGACGATTCCCCGGTTAGCCGCGTGCCCGGACGTGTTCAGGGGGCATCGATTCGTTTCGGCGGGCTCCGAACGCACAGCGACCACACAGACATTCGGCACCATAATTGTGTTGCTGCTGTCGGCTTTTCGTGCTCACGGGGGTGGTAGCGGCGGAGCGGGCGGCGCCGGCACGGGTGCCTGCTCGACGTTGTCGTCCCTGCCGACGCCCTGCAGCCGTTCCTTGATCCGCTGCAGGATTCCCGGACGCTGGACCGGCACCGGATCGGCCGAAGGCGGTGGCAACGGCGCGGCGGGGTCAGGCGGTGGCGGCCCGACGGGGCCAGCAGCGGGAACATCGACGGGCGCGTTGCCGATCGCCGGTGGTGCATCGGGGACCACGGCAGGCGGCTCGGCGGGAACGTCGACCGGCGGGGGCGCGACCTCGACGGGCGGCGCCTGCGGGTGCGGGGCAGACGCTTCGGTGATCGGGGCCGACGGGATCCTGACAGGCGGCGAAGGCGCGGGCGGTGGCGGCGGCCGCACCGCGGCCGGTGTCTGCGGCGAGGTGTTCGCGGCCGGTCTCGGCTCGCCGGGGCCGCTGTC
>DATARY010000240.1:0-7577 GCA_036263935.1 Mycobacterium sp. | reverse complement strand
CCGAACGGCGTGTCGGCGCCGTAGCCCGCGGCGCCGTTGATGCCGAGGAAACCCGCGCGAAGGCGCTTCGCCACGGCAAGCCCGTGCTGCAGAGAGCCCGACATCACGTTTCCGGCGAGGCCGTAGGGACTGTCGTTGGCGATCCGAACCGCATCGTCTTCGTCCTCGAACGGAATCACGACGAGAACGGGGCCGAAGATCTCTTCTTGTGCGATGGTCATCGAGTTGTCGACGTCGACGAACAGGGTGGGCTTGACGTAGTAGCCCTTGTCGAGCCCTTCCGGCTGCTCGGCTCCGCCGACCGCTAACCGCGCGCCTTCGTCGATCCCCTTCTGGATGTATCCACGAATGCGGCTGCGCTGCTTGTCCGAGATGACCGGGCCGCACCGGGTGGCAGGATCCTGGGGGTCGCCCGGCGCGACGCCCTCGTAGATGCCTTTGAGGATCTCGACGCCCTCGTCGTAACGCGACCGAGGCAGCAGCAACCGCGTCGGCATCGCGCAGCCCTGACCGGCGTGCATGCACGGCGCGATGCCCATCATGCAACCCAGCGCGAAATCGGCATCCTCCAAGACGATGGTCGCCGACTTGCCGCCGAGTTCCAGGAACAGGCGCTTCATCGACGCCGCACCCTTTTCCATGATCCGCTTGCCGACGACCGTGGAGCCGGTGAACGAGATCAGGTCGACCTTGGGTGACAGCGTGAGTTCCTCGCCGACGAAATGGTCTGACGCGGTGACGACATTGACCACGCCGGGCGGGATGTCGGTGTTTTCGGCGATCAGCCTGCCCAGACGCGTCGCGTTGAACGGGGTGTTCGGCGCCGGCTTCAGGACGACAGTGTTTCCCGTGCCCAGGGCCTGGCCGATCTTCTGGATGGTGACCTCGAACGGGAAGTTCCATGGCACGATCGCACCCACTACACCGGCCGGCTCGCGCAAGATCAGTCGTGTGGTGTTCATGCCGGTCATCGAAACGAACGCGTCGCCAAGCGGGGTCTCCCACGGGTATTCGTCGATCAGTTTGGCGGGATAGCGGAGCCCATCGGCGAGCGGCGCGTCGAGCTGCGCTCCGTAGGTGACGGCGCGGGGGCAACCGACCTCGACGATGAGCTCTTCGCGAAGCTCCTCCTGCTCGGACTCGAGCGCCTCCTGCAGCTGAAGGAGGCACCGCTGCCGAAACGAGTGATTGGTGGACCAATCCGTCTCGTCGAACGCGCGCCGTGCGGCGTCGATCGCGCGGTGCATGTCGGAGTTCGACGCGTCGGCGACCTCGCCGAGGGCCTCCTCGGTCGCCGGATTGATGTTGGTGAACGTGCCGGCCTCGCCGTCCACGAGGGTGCCGTCGATCATCATCTTCGGTTCGAAGCGAACCGGCGGGGTGTCAGCCATGCTTCTCGCTCTCGGCGATTTACTCGGGCAGCCGCAGCTCGGGCTTCTCCACCTCTTCGATGTTGACGTCCTTGAAGGTGATCACCCGAACCTGCTTGACGAACCGGGCGGGCCGGTACATGTCCCACACCCAGGCGTCGGCCAGCCGCAGTTCGAAGTAGACCTCGCCCTCCGAGTTGCGCGGCACTACCTCGACACTGTTGGCCAGGTAGAAGCGGCGCTCGGTTTCCACCACGTAGCTGAACTGCCCGACGATGTCCTTGTATTCGCGGTAGAGCGAGAGTTCCATCTCGGTTTCATACTTCTCGAGATCTTCGGCACTCATCGGCTCAGCTGTCCTTCATATCGACGCGCATTTCGCTCTTCACGCGAGCGTTCATCCGCGCATTTCGCTCTTCACGCAAGCGTTCATCGCAACTCCATCTTCCTCTACCCGAGTTCGCTGTGCTGCTCGGGTTCCCATTCAGGCATGCCTTCAGGCACTAATTCTCCGGCCACCGTGACAAGGCGTCGCACGTTGATGAACGAGTATCGGTGCTGGCTGCAGGGCCCGAGCTCGGCCAGCGCGGCGGCGTGCGCCGGGGTGCTGTAGCCCTTGTGCTCGGCGAATCCATAGCCCGGGTGTTCGCCCTCCATCTTGACCATCAGCCGGTCGCGGCTGACCTTGGCCAGCACGCTGGCCGCCGCGATGCAGGCCGCGGCCGCGTCGCCGCCGACCACGGGCAGCGAGGGCATCGGCAGGCCCGGTACCCGGAACCCGTCGGAGAGCACATAGCCGGGCCGGACGGTCAGACCGGCAACGGCCCTGCGCATGCCCTCGATGTTGGCCACATGCACGCCCCGCCGGTCCACCTCCGTGGATGGGATGAAGACCACGTGATACGCCAGCGCGTAGCGGCGGATCAGCGGAAACAGCCGCTCGCGCTCCTTCTCGTGAAGTCTCTTTGAGTCGTCGAGCGCGGCGAGGCTGTCGAGCCGGTTCGGCCCAAGGACACAGGCCGCCACCACCAGCGGACCCGCGCATGCGCCGCGACCCACCTCGTCGACACCCGCCACCGGCCCCAGACCGCCGCGGTACAGCGCGGATTCCAGGGTGCGCAGGCCCGAGGACTTCCGGATCACAGTTCGCGGAGGCCAAGTTGCCGGCAAGTGCAATCGCTCCCTATCGAGTCATTGAGTCTGCGGGTTCACGGCGGCCACACCACCCCAGCGCGACGGGGGCCAGGCGATGAAGCGCGCCTTTCCGATGACATTGTCTATCGGCACCGTTCCCGGGTTCGGGTCGCCCGTGCACAACACTCCCCGCTGGGCGTCGGCGGGCAGGTTGGCGCAGTGCGCGCGCGAATCGGCCGAATGGGTGCGGTTGTCACCCATCACCCACAGCCTGCCGTCGGGCACCTTCACCGGCCCGAACTCATTGCCCAGGCACGGGTACACCTTGGGATCGGCCATCATCGTGGTCGGATCGAGGTATGGCTCGTCGAGCCGCTTGCCGTCGACCGTGAGGCCGGTGCTCGCCCGGCATTCGACGGTCTGTCCGCCCACCGCGATAACGCGCTTGACCAGGTCGTTCTCGTCGGGCGGGACGAACCCGATGAACGAAAGCGCGTTCTGCGCCCACCGCACAGCGGTGTTGTCCGAGCGGATCGACTTGTAGCCGATGTTCCAGTTGGGCGGGCCCTTGAACACCACCACGTCGCCGGGATGCGGCGACGAGAACCGGTATGTCAGCTTGTCCACCATGATCCGGTCGCCGACGCACCCGTTGCAGCCGTGCAGCGTCGGTTCCATCGACTCCGAGGGAATCAAATAGGGCCGGGCGACGAACGTCAGCATCACGTAGTACAGGACGACCGCGATCGTCACAAGGATCGCGGCCTCACGCAGCGCGCCGCGCTTCTTCTTCGGCTCTTCCGAGGATTCGGATTCGTCTGTTTCGAGCGTGGTCTCAGACGACGACGGTTCGGGGTCGGTGGATCCGGTCACCGGACCAGGGTAGTCAGCGCCGTGCTTTCCGCCGCTCTCCTCGCTGTCCAAGGATCAGACCCCGGCCGCGAGCGAAGTCAGCGCTTTTCCTTGATCTTCGCCTTCTTGCCACGCAGCTCGCGCAGGTAGTAAAGCTTCGCGCGGCGCACGTCGCCCCGGGTGACCACGTCGATGTGGTCGATGTTCGGCGAATGCACCGGGAAGGTCCGCTCGACACCCACGCCGTAGCTTTCCTTCCGCACGGTGAACGTCTCGCGGACGCCACCGCCCTGCCGACGAAGGACGACGCCCTTGAAGACCTGGATGCGTTCCTTGGAACCCTCGATGACCTTCACGTGCACGTTGACGGTGTCGCCGGGGCTGAAGTCCGGGATGTCGTCGCGCAGCGACGTCTGATCGACGAAGTCCAGCGTGTTCATCGGTGACACTTCCTTGCTGTTGGCGGCTCCGTGCAGGTCTCGCGGTGTGTCGCGCGCCGAGCCGGTATCTGGGGTCCCGCAGAGGGCGGCGGCACCGTCTCTCCGGCCCACGCGGACAACTGCTCAATTGTGCCAGACGGACTTCGATCCAGCGAAATCGAGGGAAATCGCCGCCCGCGACACCCGAATCGCCGAGGGCAGCTAAGCACGCGTGCCAGCTACCGAGCCGTTACGCTGAGGCCACCGAAACACCTCAGGGAGGACCATGCGACGGCCGAAGAGGCTGGTCACGGCAACCGCGGCGACAGTCGTCGCGGTTGCCGCTGTCGCTGGCTGCGAAGCAAAGGTCTATGGCACTCCCCCGGAGCCGGCGGGCCCGCAGCTGACCGTTGTCGCCCCGATCGGCACCGTGGCACCGGTGCCGCAGGCCGCGCCGTACGAGCCCGAGGCGGCCTTCGACGGCATCAATGACCGCACCCGGCAAGCCACCAGCCAGGCCGCGGACGCCGGCGCGGACGTGTCGATAGTGCTGCTGGACCGAAGCACCGACCGGATCATCTCCAACGGCAACTCAACGCCGCTGGCCATCGCCTCGGTAGCCAAACTGTTCATCGCAGATGACCTGCTGCTGCAGGACGCGAACGGACAGACCCAGCTCACCGCGGCGGACCGCTCGGCGCTGGAGACGATGCTGCGCTCCTCCGACGACAGCGCGGCCGAGGACTTCTGGGACCGCGGCGGCGGCAGCGACATCATCACCCGAGTCGCCGCCCGATACGGGTTACGGTCCACCACCACGCCGGACGACGGCCGCTGGTGGAACACCGTCAGCTCCGCTGCCGATCTGGTGCGCTATTACGACATGCTGCTGAGGGGAAGCGGCGGGCTGCCGCCGGAACGGGCCGAGATCATCCTGTCCAACCTGGCGCGGTCGACCTCGGTAGGCGTCGACGGCTACCCGCAGCGGTTCGGCATCCCGGACGGGCTGCCGGCCGAACCGGTCGCCGTCAAACAGGGCTGGATGTGCTGTGTCGATGCGGACTGGATGCATCTGTCCACCGGCGTGATCGGCGCCGACCGCCGCTATGTGATGGTCATCGGGTCGATGCAGCCCGGCGACGACAACACCGCCCGCGACACGATCACCAAGGCCGTTAAAACAATCTTCCCCGGCGGACGCATCTAGTGTCGTGCGTCGCTAATTTGGGTGCAGTCCGCGCTGGGCTTTCCGCGTCGCTGTGAGCGTAACGCCATGGCGGGGTTTCCCAGGATTGCCCGCCACGGCGTCACATTCGCGAAGCTCAATGCGAAACTGTGCCGATGGCCGCGCGCAGTCGTCAGTCCCAGACCACTCCTCCACTGCCTGCGAATTAACGACTCACGACACTAGCCCAACAGATCGGGCCTGCGCTCCCGGGTGCGCTGCAGCGCCTGCTCCCGCCGCCACGCCGCGACTCTGGCGTGGTCACCCGACAGCAGCACATCCGGCACGTCAAGACCGCGCCAGCTGGGCGGCCGGGTGTAGCTGGGGCCTTCGAGCAGCCCCTCTGAATGCGAATCATCTTGGTGTGACGCGGGATTCCCCAGGACGTCGGGCAGTAAGCGCACGACCGCTTCGATCATGACGAGCGCGGCAGACTCTCCACCCGGCAGCACGTAGTCGCCGATCGAGACCTCTTCGACCCGCATCCTGCGGGCCGCGTCGTCAACCACACGCTGATCGATTCCTTCGTAGCGGCCGCATGCGAACACGATGTGCTTCTCGGCGGTCCAGCGCTGCGCGTCTGCGTGGTGGAACAACCGTCCCGTCGGGGTGGGGACAACGAGAAGTGTTTCGTCCGAGCAGATTTCGTCGAGCGCTTCGCCCCATACGGTTGGCTTCATCAACATGCCCGGCCCGCCGCCATATGGCGCGTCGTCGACCGAACGGTGCACGTCGTGCGTCCAGCGCCGCAGATCATGTACCGCGAGTTGCACGATACCGTTGTCAATAGCCTTGCCCGGCAACGACTGTCGCAGCGGCGTGAGGTATTCGGGAAAGATCGTCACCACATCTATTCGGAGATCAACACCCATGGTTCAGCTCAACTCCAGCAGACCCTCGGGCGGATCGATTTCGATGGTCTGATCGGCCAACGACACCGATCTGACGATGGCGCTGACAAAAGGCACCAACACTTCAGCGCCGGTCTCCGACGTCACCGACAACAGCTCCCCGGCCGCGGTGTGCAGAACTTCGGCGACGTTGCCGACCAGCCGCCGTTCGGTCGTCAGCACCCGTAGTCCCTCCAGCTGGTGGTCGTAGAACTCGTCGGGATCCTCGATGGGCGGCAGGTCCTCGGAGTCGACAACAAAGACGGTGCCCCGCAACGAATCGGCGGTGTCACGGTCGTCCACCCCCTCTAACCGCACGAGCAGTCGGCCGCCATGATCACGCGCGGTGTCCACGACATAGTCGCGCATCGCCCCGCCCTTGGCCCGTCCTCGCAGCGAGCTACCGGGGGCGAACCGGGTGTCGGGATCGTCGGTGCGGATCTCGACGACCACCTCGCCGGTGATGCCGTGTGCCTTGACGACCCGCCCGACTACCAGGTCCATATGGCCGACCGCTACTGGTCGGTGTCCACCACGTCGACGCGGATGCCCCGGCCGCCGATGCCGGCGACCAGCGTCCGCAGCGCGGTCGCGGTGCGGCCACCACGCCCGATGACCTTGCCGAGGTCGTCCGGATGCACGTGCACCTCGACGGTGCGCCCACGGCGACTGGTCACCATGTCGACCCGCACTTCGTCAGGGTTATCCACGATCCCGCGGACCAGGTGCTCGACGGCGTCGACGACGACTGAGCTCATCGCCGTGCTCAGCTCTTGGAACTGTCGGAGGACTCGGCGGCGGCCTCAGCCTCGGCCGGCGCAGCCTGGGCTTCGGCCGGCGCCTCCGCGGCCTCCGGGGTCTTCTCGTCGGCCTTCTCGCCGGACTTCTTGGCAGGCGCCTTGGCGGGCGCCTTCTTCTTCTTGAGCTGGGTGGCCTCGGCGGACGAAGCACCGTCGGCCTCGGCCAGGGCGGCGTTGAACAGGTCAAGCTTGCTCGGCTTGGGCTCCTTGACCTTCAGCGTGCCCTCGGCACCCGGCAGGCCCTTGAACTTCTGCCAGTCGCCGGTGATCTTCAGCAGCTGCAGGACGGGTTCGGTGGGCTGGGCGCCGACTCCGAGCCAATACTGGGCGCGCTCCGAGTCGATCTCGATCAGGCTGGGCTCTTCCTTCGGGTGGTAGCGGCCGATGATCTCGATGGCGCGGCCGTCGCGGCGGGTGCGCGCGTCGGCGACGGCGATGCGGTACTGGGGATTGCGGATCTTGCCAAGCCGGGTGAGCTTGATCTTGACAGCCATGATTAAGCACTTCTCCTGTGGTTGCCACGCCGGCAATTCAGCGGTCGGGGCGGATCCCCGGACCCGGTTTTGCCTTACGTGTGTGACCGCCGCGCAGCCGTGGTCGCGCGGCAGACAGCGGACCATTGTGCCAGAAACGGGGCCTACCGAGAAAACCGCGGGTCAGATCAACGATCTTGTCGAAACGACCTCAACAAACGGCCCGTGGCAGGACATCTAGCGCGTCGTGACGACGCCCTTCGCGGGGGTGAGCGGAAGCTCTGCGCGCACGCTGGTGCCTGCCCCTCGGGGGCTGTCAAGGACGATCCGGCCGCCGATTGCCTCCACACGGTCCTTGAGCCCCCCCAGGCCGGTGCCCTGGGCGAAGGACGCGCCGCCGACGCCGTCGTCGCA
>DATARY010000173.1:0-13395 GCA_036263935.1 Mycobacterium sp. | reverse complement strand
GATGCCGTGCTTTATGTACCCGACAGCGTCGTCGTTGGACACGACGCACTGGACAAATTCGCCGGGGAACTACGTGCGTCGCATCCGCATTTTGTCTATACACCCCATGGCGAGGCCCAGGCTCTACACAACGGCGGAATTTTGGCATGGGGCTCGGGTCCGAAAGGTGAGCCGCCCGAGTACACCGGGCTCGATGTTGTCGTCGTGCGCGACAACAAGATCGGCGCGCTGTACGTCTTTCTCAATCCGACACTGTCATAGCGGAGCGTCGTGGGGGCCGCCAAGAGCGCGGTCAGCCCCCGAACGCCTTCTTCGACTGCTCCCCCGATTCGGGTAGCACGCCGGGATACGGCAACGCCAGCGCCTCGCGCTGGAGTTCGAAGAGCTTGTCGCAGGCGGCCATTGCCGCGTCGAGCATCTTGTCCAATGTCGAGCGGGGGAACGTCGCGCCCTCGCCGGTGCCCTGGATCTCGACCAGCGTTCCGGTGTCGGTGGCGACGACATTCATATCCACCTCGGCGCGGGAGTCCTCGGTGTAGGGCAAGTCGACGCGGATGCGCCCGTCGACCACCCCCACGCTCACCGCCGCGATCGCGCACGACAGCGGCCGCGGGTCCGACAGCTTGCCGGCCGCCGACAGATACGCGACCGCGTCGGCTAGCGCCACGTAGGCTCCGGTGATCGCGGCTGTGCGGGTGCCGCCGTCGGCCTGTAGCACGTCGCAGTCGACCGCGATGGTGTTCTCCCCCAGCGCCGCCAGATCGATGCACGCTCGCAGGGACCGCCCGACCAGCCGGCTGATCTCCTGGGTGCGGCCGCCGACGCGGCCCTTGACCGACTCGCGGTCGGAACGTTCGTGCGTCGCGGCGGGCAGCATCGCGTACTCGGCGGTCAGCCAGCCCTCACCCGAACCCTTGCGCCAGCGGGGCACACCTTCGGTGACACTTGCCGTGCACATGACCCGGGTCTGGCCGAATTCCACCAGCACCGAGCCTGCGGGATGATTCGTGAAGCCGCGGGTGATACGCACCGGTCGCAGCTCGTCGTCTAGCCGGCCGTCTTCTCGTCTGGACACGCGCCAACCCTAGCGGGTTGATCCGACGCCATTCAGGGCCGCGTGAGGTCAGCCGCGCTCAGGAGCGCGTGACATCAAACGTCTCGCCGCACACCACCGCGTGCACAGGCCCGGGAAACTCCGCCTTCGCTTCGCTGATCACGTCCTCGCGCGAGGTCCACGGCGGGATATGGGTCAGCAGCAGTTCGGCGACCCCTGCCTTCGCGGCGGCCCGTCCGGCCTCGGCGCCCGACATGTGCAGCTTGGGCGGACGGTCCGGCGAATGCGTCCACGACGCCTCGCAGAGGAATACGTCCGCACCCTCCGCGAGATCGATCAGCGCGTCGCAATACCCGGTGTCGCCGCTGTAGACCAGTGTTGCGCCGGATGGGTCGGTGAGCCGCATACCGTAGGACTCGGTCGGGTGGCAAACCAGTTTCGGCAGCACCTTCAGCGAACCGATCTGGACCTCTTGGTTGTCGACCCAGTGATGGATGTCGAAGATGTCGGAGAAGTCGTCGATCTCTCCGCCCTCGGGCGAGGACGCCGCACCCAGCCGTGCCCACGTGTTCGCGGGGCCGAACATCAGGCCCCGCTCCTGTGCCGGTGATGGGTGATAGCGCCGCCACACGAACAGACCGGGCAAGTCGAGACAATGGTCCGCATGCAGGTGCGACAGCAGCACATACACCGAGTTGGGATCGGCGTAACGCTGCAACACTCCCAGCACGCCACCACCGAAATCGATGACCAATGGTGGGGTCTCGGGCGCCGAGATCAAGTAACCCGAAGCTGGCGAATCAGGCCCGACGACACTGCCGGAGCAACCGAGTACGGTGATTCGCACACCCACTAGCTTGCCATGCCCACTATCCGCATGACGAAAACATGGCCGGTTTTGGTCGCTTTGTGATCGAACGTCACTTTTTCGCGCCAACGTGACGCTGAACAGGTCGGACACCGTCAAGAGTCGGACCAAGGAAACGGGCGGCAAGTGTGGTGAACGCCTCAGGGTTGCCCGTCGCCTCGAACATGCGGTTCGCCGAGGGCGCGTCATGGGGCCGCAGCAAATCGTTCTCGGTGAGCACTCGCAGCAAGTCCTTGGCGGTCTCCTCGGCACTGGACACCAACGTCACGTGATCGCCCATCGCCAGTTGGATCAGGCCCGACAACATCGGATAGTGGGTACATCCCAGCACCAGGGTGTCGACCTCGGCGCGCTGCAGCGGCTCGAGGTAACCCTCGGCCAGGCCCAGGACCTGACGGCCACTGGTCACACCCCGTTCGACGAAGTCGACGAACCGCGGGCACGCGACCGCGGTGACCACGGTGTCGCGTGCGGCGGCGAACGCATCCTGATAGGCGCAGGACCCGATCGTGGCGGCGGTGCCGATCACCCCGATGCGGCGATTACGGGTGGCGGACACCGCGCGGCGCACCGCGGGCAGGATCACCTCGACGACCGGAACGGGCGCGTATCGCTCACGCGCGTCCCGCAGACATGCCGAAGACGCGGTGTTGCACGCGATCACCAACGCCTTCACGCCCCGATCGACGAGGTCGTCGCCGATCGCCAGAGCGTGCGCGCGGATCTCGGGGATGGTCAACGGTCCGTAGGGCCCGTTGGCTGTGTCGCCGACGTAGATGATGTCCTCGTCGGGCAACTGATCGATGATCGCCCGCGCGACGGTGAGCCCACCGACGCCGGAATCGAAGATCCCGACGGGCGCCAACGCAGAGCTCACGACGTCAGGTACGGCTTCGCCGCTTTGGTCTTGCGAAGCTCACGCGCCTTGCGCTCGGGGCCGGAGAGCATGTACGCGGCCAGCACACCGGCGATCCCACCGCACAGATGGCCCTGCCAGGACACACCGAATGTGCCGGGCAACACGCCGAGCAGCACGCTGCCGTAGATGAACAGCACGATCACGCCGACGACGATCTCCCACACCTTGCGGGTGAAGAACCCGAACACGATCAGGAAGGTCAGCCAGCCGAAGATCAGACCGGAGGCACCGATGTGGTTGGTCTCGACTTGCATCCCGTTGTAGGTCGGCGCCCCGATGTTGCCGATCAGCCAGGTGCCAAACCCGCCGAGGATCCAGATGATCGCGGTCGCGAAAATGAACCGCGACACCCCGGCGAGCGTCATCAAGAAGCCGAGCACCAGAGCCGGGCCGGTGTTCGCCATCAGGTGCTGCCAATTCGAGTGCAACAGCGGCGCGAAGATGATCCCCGGCAGGCCGTCGGTCTCCAGCGGCCGGATGCCGTTGTTGTCGAGATGATGGCCCGACAGCGAGTCGAAAAGCTCGATGATCCACAGCAGCACCACGAAGCTGACGATCGTGGCCCCGCCCACCACCCATGCAGGCCTTTTCTTCGGCTGTTGTGTCGCCGGATATCCGGCCGACCCACTCATGCCCATAGCTGCCCTTCCAATGCGTCCTCGGCATCATCCAGGCTACCGGCGTATGCGCCGGTCGACAGATACTTCCATCCGGCGTCGGCGACGACGAAGGCAATGTCGGCGCGCTCACCCGCCTTCACCGCTTTCGCGGCCATGCCCAGCGCCGCGTGCAGCACTGCGCCCGTTGAGATTCCGGCGAAGATGCCCTCCATCTGAACCAGCTCGCGCGTGCGTTTCACGGCATCGAACGAGCCGACGGAGTAGCGAGTGGACAGCACGCCCGGGTCGTACAGCTCCGGGATGAATCCCTCGTCGATGTTGCGTAGCGCGTAGACCCCTTCGCCGTAGCGTGGCTCGGCCGCGACGATCTGCACGTCAGCGACCTGCTCGCGCAGGTAACGCCCGGTGCCCATCAACGTGCCGGTGGTGCCCAATCCCGCGACAAAATGGGTGATCTCTGGCAGGTCGGCCAGCAGCTCGGGGCCGGTGCCGTAGTAGTGCGACTCGGTATTGGCGGGATTACCGTACTGGTAGAGCATCACCCACGAAGGATTCTGTGCGGCAAGCTCTTTCGCGTGCGCCACCGCGGTGTTGGACCCGCCCTCGGCCGGCGAGAAGATGATCTTCGCGCCGTAAAGCTCCAATAGCTGACGGCGTTCGATGGAGGTATTCTCCGGCATCACGCAGATCATCTGGTAGTCCTTGAGCAGCGCCGCCATCGCCAATGAGATACCGGTGTTGCCGCTCGTTGGCTCCAGGATCGTCGCACCCGGCCGCAGTATGCCGCGGCGTTCGGCGTCCTCGATCATCCGCAGCGCGGGCCGGTCCTTGATGGATCCGGTGGGGTTGCGGTCCTCGAGCTTGGCCCACAGCCGCACGTGCGGCTCGTCGTCCCACTTCGGCGACAGCCGGTGCAGCGCGACAAGCGGGGTGTTGCCCAGCGCCTCGAGCAGCGAGTCATACCGGGACAAATCAGCCGCCCGCCACGGCCGGCAGGATCGTCACCGAATCCCCGTCGGAGATCTCGGTGTCCAGCCCACCGGAGAACCGCACGTCCTCGTCGTTGACATAAATGTTGACGAAGCGATTCAGCTTGCCCGGATTGGCCGGGTCGACGAGACGTTCCGTAATCCCCGAGTAGTTCGACTCCAGATCGCTGATCACGGCCTTGAGGGTGGCACCGGTTGCGGAGACGCGCTTCTCTCCGGCCGTGTGGGTGCGCAGGATGGTCGGGATCGACACGGAAATAGACATCGGGTCAGACATTCCTTTCAAGCTCTAGTACTGCTCGACGATCTTGACGGGCTCCTCGGTGACGACGCCGTCCAGAATGCGGTAGCTGCGCAGCTCGTGCTCGTCGGGGTCGCGGGTGGATACCAGCACGTAGTGGGCGTTGGGTTCGGACGCATACGAGATGTCGGTGCGACTCGGGTACGCCTCGGTCGCGGTGTGCGAGTGGTAGATGACGACGGGCACCTCGTCCGCCTGGTCCATTGCCCGCCACACCTTGAGCTGCTCGCTCGAATCGAACCGGTAGAAGGTCGGGGACCGTTCGGCATTGATCATCGCGATGAACCGCTCCGGGCGATCCGAGCACTCCGGCCCCGCGATGACGCCGCACGCCTCATCCGGGTGGTCGGCGCGAGCGTGCGCGACCATGGCGTCTACCAGGTCGGCTCGGATCACCAGCACGGACATTGACCTTTCATGCGAACGCTCCCGGCAACATGTCCCGGTACGACGGTATTCCGGCAGCCGAGTCGGCGGCTAACACACCGACCAGCACGGCATGGGCCAGGCAGTCCGCCGCCGCCGCGCCGACCTCGGTGATCAGCGGCGTCTCCGGCGACATCGAGGCGGGAGTCGCGGGATCGGGCGGGACCTCGATGGCTCCGGTGGCCAGGGCGAACACCGTATCGCCATCCAGCGGCGTGTGGCATGGGCGGATGGTGCGGGCCAGGCCGCCGTGCGCGGCGACGGCCACCCTGCGGCACCCCGCGGGGCTCAGCGCGGCGTCGGTGGCCACCACCGCGATCGTGGTGTTCAGCGGGCTGAACTCGGCGTGCCGGGCCTGATACGCGGCAACCTGCTCGGCAGGGGGAGGAACAAGGCCGAACTCCTCGATCTGGTACGCCAGCCACGGCAGCCCGGTGTCGGTGTCGATCACGTCCCCCACAGCGTTGACGATCACGATCGCGCCGACGCTGACGCCGGAGTCGAGCATGACCGACGCCGTCCCAACGCCGCCCTTGAGCACCCCGACACGTGCACCCGTGCCCGCACCCACGGTGCCGACGGCGACTTCTGTACCGGCACTCTGGGCGGCCGCGTAGCCGAACTCGGCGGTCGGCCGGCACTTCCAGCCCCCGACGGGCAGATCGAAGATCACCGCCGCGGGCACGATCGGCACGACGCCGCCCTCCATCGCCACGCCGCGGCCCTGTTCCTCGAGGAAGGTCATCACACCGTCGGCCGCCGCCAACCCGAACGCACTGCCACCGCCGAGCACGATCGCATCGACGTGACACACCGAGTTCATCGGGTCGAGCAGGTCGGTCTCCCGGGTGCCGGGCGCCCCGCCACGGCCGTCGACCGCGCCGACCGTGCCGGGAGGCGTCAGCACAACGGTGGTACCGCTGGCCCACCCGGCGCCGAGGGTGACATCGGGGTCGAGACGATGGCGCTGGCCGACGAGAATCCCGCCGACATCGGTGATGCCGCTCATTACCGCTTGTCCATCAGGCCCAGCACCAGATACTCCTGCAGCACCGTCAGCCAGTGGTACACGTCGAGGTGTCCGGCCATGGGGTGCTCGGGGGGTAGCCGGTCGGGCCCGTCGGGGCCGACATCGAGGATGGTGCCCAGGGCGAGCCGGACGTCGTTGACGGCCGCGGCCCATGCGTGCGCGTCGTCCTCGTTGAGTTCGAACTTGCCGCCGCCGTCCGGGACTGTCTCCAGCAATCGTTGTGCCGCTTGGCGTTTCGCGTCGATGATCTCCGGCTCACGCAGGCTGCGCAACGCGCTGTTGAGGCTTTCGGCGGTGCCGGAACCAGCGGGATGGTCGGTCTGTGACCGATAGAAATCGGGCAGCAGCCGCTTCATCGTGTCATCCTGCGGGGGCTGCGAGTGACCCGTGCGCATGCCGGTGAGCTCTTCGAGTTCGTCTGCGGGAGATGAAGATTCGCGTTCCTCAAGCATGCCGAGCATCGACGTCACGAGATTCTGCAGAAGCCCTGCCTCATGGGCGGCCAATGCTGATCGGAACCGCGGGCCGTCGGGGGTGTCGATCCGCTTCCACTTACGCACTGTCTACTCAGCGGTCCTGTTGCATGGTCGCCCATAGGCCGGCGGCGTGCAGCTTGGACACGTCGACCTCCATGGACTCCCGGCTGCCCGCCGTCACCACGGCCTTGCCCTCGTTGTGGACCTGCAGCATGAGTTTGGTCGCGTGCGGTTCGCTGTATCCGAACAGCTTCTGGAAAACGTACGTCACGTAGGTCATCAGGTTGACGGGATCGTCCCACACGATGGTCACCCACGGGGTGTCCGTGGCGTCGACGGTCGCGACGTCGCGCTCCTCGCGGGTTTCCGGTCGGGTCTTCGCCGACGTAACCATGTGCTTCAGGATAGCCGGGGCATGCCGGCGCCTTATAACCACTACGGTTGCGATGTGACTACGGCGTCCCCGGCGTTGCTCACCGACAAATACGAGTTGACGATGCTCGCGGCGGCACTGCGCGATGGCAGCGTGCACCGGCGCACGAGCTTCGAGGTGTTCGCCCGCCGACTGCCCGAGGGACGGCGGTACGGCATCGTCGCCGGAACCGCGCGATTCGTGGAAGCCTTGGGACAGTTCAGGTTCGACGACACGGCGCTGGCCTCACTGTCGGATTTCCTCAACGGCGAGACGCTGGCGTACCTGGCCGACTACCGGTTCCGCGGCGGTGTCGACGGCTATCCGGAAGGTGAGCTGTACTTTCCCGGCTCCCCCGTCCTCTCGGTACACGGCACATTCGGCGAATGCGTGGTGCTGGAGACGCTGGTGCTGTCGATCCTCAACCATGACACGGCGATCGCATCGGCGGCCGCGCGCATGGTCAGCGCTGCCGAGGACCGACCGCTGATCGAGATGGGCTCACGGCGCACCCAC
This sequence comes from Mycobacterium sp., assembly GCA_036263935.1. GTDB lineage: Bacteria > Actinomycetota > Actinomycetes > Mycobacteriales > Mycobacteriaceae > Mycobacterium. Next base: position 5,784 of record DATARY010000173.1, on the reverse strand, counting down.
GAGCAGGCCGCCGTCGCCGCAGCGCGCGCCGCCTACATCGCCGGCTTCACCGGGTCGTCGAACCTGGAGGCCGGGCGCCGCTACGGGGTGCCCGCGCTTGGCACCGCCGCGCACGCGTTCACCTTGCTGCATACCACGGAGAACGGCCCCGACGAGAAGGCCGCGTTCCGCGCGCAGGTCGACGCGCTCGGTGTCGGCACGACGCTGCTCGTCGACACGTACGACATCACCGCGGGCGTGGCCGACGCCGTCGAGGTGGCCGGTCCCGAGCTCGGCGCGGTCCGCATCGATTCGGGTGATCTGGGTGTGCTCACGCGGCAGGTCCGCGCCCAGCTCGACGCCCTTGGTGCCACCAAGACCCGCATCGTGGTGTCCGGTGATCTCGACGAGTTCGCGATCGCCGCGCTGCGGGCCGAGCCCGTCGACATCTACGGCGTCGGCACCTCGGTCGTCACCGGCTCCGGCGCGCCGACCGCCGGCATGGTCTACAAGCTGGTGGAGGTCGACGGCATGCCGGTCGAGAAACGCAGCAGCGACAAGGAATCCAACGGCGGGCGCAAGCAGGCGCTGCGACTGGCCAAACCCTCCGGCACCGTTGTCGAGGAGATCGTCCATCCGTTTGGCAGGCCGCCGGAGGGGCAGCGCGGTCTGACGGAACAACCCCTGACGGTCACGCTGGTCAGCGAGGGAGAATCGGTCGGCGACCTCGGCATCGACGAGGCCCGGCGCCGGGTGAAGGCCGGGCTGCACACCCTGCCCTGGGAGGGGCTCAAGCTGTCCAAGGGCGAACCAGCGATCCCGACACGCATGGTTCCCCCGCCCGGCCGGGATGCATAGGAGGAGCCACGGGCGAAGTCACAAAGCTGCTGACCAAGGCGGTCGACGCATTGGGCGGCACCGAACGGCTCGGCCAGATCGAGATGGCCGAGGCGGTGGCGCACGCCTTCGACACCGGTGAACATCTCGCGGTGCAGGCCGGCACCGGAACCGGTAAGTCGCTGGCCTACCTGGTGCCGGCGATCGACCGCGCCGTCTCCACGAACGACCCGGTCGTGGTGTCGACGGCAACCATCGCGTTGCAGCGCCAGCTCGTCGACCGCGACCTGCCCCGGCTGGCGGATTCCCTTGCCGACGCCCTGCCCCGCCGGCCCGAGTTCGCCCTGCTGAAGGGTCGCGGGAACTACCTGTGCCTCAACAAGATTCACAACGGTTCGGCCACCGAACCCGACCAACCGCAGGCCGAGCTCTTCGAACCGGTCGCCGCCACCGCCCTGGGCCGCGACGTGCAGCGCCTGATCGCATGGTCGTCGAACACCGACACCGGCGACCGCGACGACCTGACCCCTGGTGTGCCGGACCGGTCCTGGTCACAAGTGAGCGTGTCGGCCAGGGAGTGCATTGGCGCGGCGCGTTGCCCGTTCGGCACCGAGTGCTTCGCGGAGACGGCACGCGACAAGGCCGGCCACGCCGATGTCATCGTCACCAACCACGCGCTGCTGGCCATCGACGCCATCGCCGACGCCGCCGTGCTGCCCGAACATGACCTGCTCGTCGTCGACGAGGCGCACGAACTCGTCGACCGGGTGACCGGGGTGGCGACCGCAGAGCTGTCGGCGACGTCGCTCGGCGTTGCCCACCGTCGGGCCGCCCGCCTCGTCGACCAGGAACTCGCTCAGCGGCTCGAGGCCGCGACCGCAACGCTGTCGTCGGCGATCCACGACAGCACTCCCGGCCGCATCGACGCGCTCGACGACGAGATGACGACCTACCTGACCGCCCTGCGCGACGCCGCCAGCCGCGTGCGATCCGCGATCGACACCGGCCCCAGTGATCCGAAGGCCGCCTCGGCACGCGCCGAAGCGGTGACCGCGCTCAACGACATCAACGACACCGCCTCGCGCATCCTGACGTCGTTTGTCCCGGCCATCCCCGATCGCACGGATGTGGTCTGGCTGGACCACGAGGTAGCGTGGGGCCACGTCCGCAGGACAGGGGAGAGCACAAACGACAAGGGCGGCAGCGTGCGCGCCGTGCTGCGGGTCGCGCCGCTGTCGGTCGCAGGATTGTTGCGCGGCAGGCTTTTTGAGCGCTCTACGGCCGTGCTCACCTCCGCGACGCTCACGATCGGCGGTAATTTCGAGGCGATGGCCTCCGCATGGGGGCTGGCCGGTGACGACGATGTCAGGTGGCGCGGCATCGACGTCGGCTCACCGTTCGACCACGCAAAGTCGGGCATCCTCTACGTCGCCGCACACCTGCCGCCCCCGGGGCGTGACGGCACCGGCTCGGCCGAACAGCTCCACGAGATAACGGCGTTGATCAACGCGGCGGGTGGGCGCACGCTGGGCCTGTTCTCGTCGATGCGCGCCGCCAAGGCCGCCGCGGAGATCTTGCGGGAACGGCTCGACACCCCGGTGCTGTGTCAGGGCGACGACACGACGTCGGCGTTGGTGCAGAGGTTCGCCGACGACGCCGAGACGTCGCTGTTCGGCACGCTGTCGCTGTGGCAGGGTGTCGACGTGCCCGGCCCGTCGCTGTCACTGGTGCTCATCGACCGCATCCCGTTCCCCCGGCCCGACGATCCGCTGCTGACCGCTCGGCAGCGGGCGGTCGCGGCCCGCGGCGGCAACGGATTCATGGCCGTGGCCGCCAGCCACGCGGCCCTGCTGCTGGCCCAGGGTGCGGGCCGGCTGCTGCGGCGCGTCGACGACCGTGGCGTTGTCGCGGTGCTCGACTCGCGGATGGCGACCGCACGCTACGGCGGCTATCTGCGCGCGTCGCTGCCGCCGTTCTGGACGACGACGGACGCCGCCCGGGTGCATCAGGCTCTCGAACGCCTTCGCTCGCAGGAACCGTTACCTATTCTGGCGCCTGACCCCGAAAGGCGGCGTCCATGAGCCGACGACACCTGGTAGTCACCATGATTGCCAGCTGCGCGGCGCTGCTGATGACGGCCTGCACAACCACGCTTCAGGGCAAAGCGGTCTCGGTGTTCGACGATCCCTTCCACGTCGCAGGCCTGGCCGCCACCGACGGCCCGACCGGCCTGCGGCCCTACGCCAAGCAACCCACCAGGCCGGTGGAGGGAACCGACGGTGGCAAGATCGACGCCCTCGCCGCGAGCGCAATCGGTGACATCGAAGAGTACTGGGATGGCGCCTACGGCCAAACTTTCCCCGGCACGTTCAGTTCGGTCGAGGCGCTGATCTCGTGGGACGCCAACGGTTTTAACGGCACCTTCTGCGGCGAGGACACCTACGGTCTGGTCAACGCCGCGTTCTGCTCCGACGACAAGACGATCGGCTGGGACCGCGGCGAGCTGCTGCCCTCGCTGAAGAAGGCGTACGGCGAGATGGGTGTCACGATGGTGCTCGCCCACGAATACGGCCATGCCGTGCAGCGCCAGGCCGGGCTGGCCAAGAAGGGCACCCCGACCCTGGTCGCCGAACAGCAGGCCGACTGCTTCGCCGGGACCTACATGCGGTGGGTCGCCGAGGGCAACTCGCCTCGCTTCACGCTGAGCACCGGCGAAGGGCTCAACAAGGTGCTGGCGGCGGTCATCTCGTTCCGCGATCCCCTGTTGGCCGAGGGCGATCCCGAAGTCGGTGTGGATGAACACGGTTCGGCGTTCGAGCGGCTGTCGGCGTTCCAATTCGGCTTCACCGACGGACCGTCGGCGTGCGCGGCGATCGACCTTCGCGAGATCGGCCAGCGTCGCGGTGACCTGCCCACGCTGCTGCCGGAGAACCAGACAGGCGAGTTGCCGGTAACCGTGGAATCGGTGCGCTCGATCATCGACGCGATGGGCATCCTGTTCCCCGCGGCCAAACCGCCGCAGCTGAGCCTTGAGGCTTCGAAGGGATCGGGTTGCCCGGCCGCGCGGCCGAGCAGCCCGGTGTCATATTGCCCGGCCACCAACACCATCGTCGTCGACCTGCCCGAGCTGAAGGCGATCGGAGTCCAGACGGACAGCGAAAACAGCGCGGGCCTGGCCAACGGCGACAACACCGCCTACTCGGTGCTGGTCTCGCGGTACATGCAGGCCATCCAGGCCGAGCACGGAGGGGTGGCGCTCGACAACGCCGAGGCTGCGCTGCGCACCGCCTGTCTGACCGGGGTGGCCACCGCGAAGATGTCGAAGAAGGTCACCACACGCGACGGCCACACCATCGCGCTTACCGCAGGCGACGTCGACGAGGCGGTGTCAGGGATCCTCACCAACGGCCTCGTCGCCAGCGACGTCAACGGCGAGTCCGTGCCGTCCGGCTTCTCACGGATCGACGCGTTCCGCGTCGGCGTCCTGGGCAATGAGGACCGCTGCTTCAGACGGTTCCGCTAGGCCGACGTTTCGGCTGACCTCGTCGACACGCGCTACGAACGCGCGGTTACGCAAGCGTGACCAGGCCGAGTTCGCTGGCCCCGGCCAGCAGCGGGTGGTGCGGCAACACGCGCACCGTGTAGCCGACCGGCCCGGCCACGGGCAGCGGCGTCGTCGTCGAGAAGATCTCGTTGCCGCCGTCGTCCGTTCCGGTGTGCTGCATCGGCAGGGTCACAGGATCCACCAGCGTGTCGCTGGCGTCGACGCGGCCGAGCACCGCCTGCACCGCCACCTCGTCGGGCCGCAGGCCGGCCAGCTGCACAGTCGCGCACAGCGTGAGCTCCGATCCCAGCAGCGGTGTGTCTGGCAGCCCGAAGCTGTCCACGTCGGTGATCTGGATTTTCGGCCAGGCCTCCTGGGCGCGCAGCCGGTACGCGGCCAGGTCGCGCGCGGCACCGAACGGTTCGCCGTCCACACCGGGTTCAACGGTCTTGCGCAGCGACTGCGCGGCCGGCGCGTAGTACTTCTCGGTGTAGTCGCGCACCATCCGCGAGGCCAGCACCTTCGGGCCCAGCTCGATCAGCGTGTGGCGCACCATCTCCACCCACCGCGTCGGAATGCCACGCTCGTCGCGGTCATAGAACTTGGGCGCCACGGACTGCTCGAGCAGGCCGTACAGAGCGGCGGCCTCCAGGTCGTCGCGGCGACCCTCGTCGGACAGCCGATCGGCGGTCGGGATCTCCCAGCCGTTCTCGCCGTCATACCACTCGTCCCACCAGCCGTCGCGGATGGACAGGTTCAGCCCCCCGTTGAGCGCGCTCTTCATCCCCGACGTACCGCACGCCTCGAGGGGCCGCAGCGGGTTGTTCAGCCAGACGTCGCAGCCGTAGTACAGCTGGCGGGCCATCGACATGTCGTAGTCGGGCAGGAACGCGATGCGGTGCCGCACCTCCGGACGGTCGGAGAACTTCACCACCTGCTGGATCAGCGCCTTGCCGCCGTCGTCGGCGGGATGCGACTTGCCGGCCACGATCAGCTGAATCGGCCGCTTCTTGTCGAGCAGCAGCTTCTGCAACCGGTCCGGGTCGTTCAGCATCAGCGTCAGCCGCTTGTACGTCGGGACCCGCCGGGCGAACCCGATGGTCAGCACATCGGGATCGAAAGCCGTCGCGATCCAACCCAATTCGGCGTCCGACGCGCCGCGCTCCAGCCACGAGCGGCGCAGCCGGGCCCGCACGTCCTCGACCAGTGCCGCGCGCAACTGCGAGCGGATCCACCACATGTGTGCCGGATCGACCTGATGCAGCCGCTGCCACGTCTCGGGCTCCATCAACGAGCCGAGATCTTCGCTGCCGATCAGCTCCCGGCCCAGTTCCACCCACTGCGGTGCCGCCCACGTCGGGCCGTGCACACCGTTGGTGATCGAGCCAATCGGCACCTCGGCCGGGTCGAATCCGGGCCACAGC
>DATARY010000121.1:0-8357 GCA_036263935.1 Mycobacterium sp. | reverse complement strand
ACGGCCGGTGAAACCACAGCTCAAACGGCAGAAGAGAGATCCGGTCTTGCCGTTCGTCGAAACACGTTAGGCGAAAGGCCGACAGCTGACCGAATTCCGCCCGGCAGTGGAATCCAGCCGGGAGGAGCGTGACCACCTCCGATCAGCCTGCATCGGTGGTGGCCCACCGGACACCAGACACAGTCGCCTTCGTCGGGGTCCGGTTGTGGAGGATTGGGAATGGCGACTACACGCGCGATGCCGAGGACTGCCAACCGACCTCTTTTTTGCCTCCGAACACGACAAAGGTGCGCGGCGATTGGCGCGCGAAGAGCACGCGAAGCGAGTCTGTCGCTCGTGCGTGGTTCGACGGCAATGTCTTGCCTACGCGATGGATTTCGGTGAGTCATACGGTGTCTGGGGTGCGATGACAGCACGTAAACGGCAACGTATGGCCGCTCTTTCGCACGGTAACCGCTGAGCCGGCGGTTCCACCCGTCGTGGCACACCGCGGGCGGTGCCCTTGTGGCGCGACCGGTAGTTATGCGTACGGATTCGCGGGTGGATCGATCAGCGTGACGTCTGACAGCTCCAGTACCGGCGCCGGCCGTCCCGCCACACCCGGCGGCCCCTTGCGGACGATCCCTTCCACCCGCAGCCACGTTTGGTCGGGGTGCTCGGCGGCCTGGCCGGAAAGCGGGCCGCGCAGGCCTATCCGCACCAGCCGTGCATCAGCCGCGCAGCAGATGATGTGCATGATGCCGATGTCGACGTGGTCGGGTTCTTTGAGCGTGAACGCGGAGACGGTAATCGTCCTGCCGTCAAGGGTGTTTGCGGTGTCCCTGTTGAACCGCTCCACTAGGTCCGGAAGTGAGATCGTCGGGGCGCGCTCGTCAGGCAACGGCGGGAAGGGGTGGCGCAGCACATCGGTTGACACCGCGGTGACTGACGTCGTGTTTACCGAGCGCGGTCCGATCGGGGGCGGTGTGATGAATGCAAGTACGACGATCGGCACAACCGCCATCCAAACGACAGCGGGTCGGTGCGCGTGAGTGTCGACCGGGTCACGCCGGTCGCGCCGGAAGTCGCGGATGATCGACGTTGCGGCCAGCACGATGAGGAAGATGGTCGCGGCGGCCAGCCACGGCAACTGCGACGGCCTCACGTAGCGGGTGTATGCCCCGGTGACCGTGATGATCCCGATGCTCAGCCCGACGAGCAGCAGCAGCGCGTTCTCGGTCTCCCGGCTCATCAGGCACCGCCCAGCAGGAGCAGGCCCGTCCCGGTGGCAGCCAGGGCGGCGACCACGAATGTCATCGGGGCGAACCGGGCCGCGAAGTCACGGCCGAACATGCCCGCCTGCATGGCGAACAGCTTGACGTCGATCGCCGGGCCGACCACAAGGAACACCAGCCGCGGCACCAGGGGCACCATCGTGAGGCTGCTGGCGACGAACGCGTCGGCTTCCGAGCAGAGCGCCAGCACGATCGCCAACAACCCCATCGTGAGAATGCCGAGCAGCAGGTTGGCCACGAAGTGCTCGAACACCCAGGCCGGCACCAATACATGCAGCGCGGCGGACGCCGCGGCCCCTAGCACGAGGTACGCGGTCGCCTGCAGGAAGTCGTGCCTGGCGGTTTCGGTGAAGACACTCCACCGCGACGCACCGTCCTCGTGCTGGAACTGCACCAGTCTCTTCGTGATCCATTCGGTGCGCCCCCAGCGCGCCCACAAAGCACCCATGACGACCGCGGTCGCGAGCGACGCTGCACACCTGGCCACCACCATCTGCGGCTGGCCGGGAAACGCGACCGCGGTGGCGATCAATACGACGGGGTTGATGGCGGGGGCCGCGAGCATGAACGTCAATGCCGCGGCGCCGGTCGCGCCCCCGTTGCCGAACAACCGGCGCGCAATGGGTACGGACCCGCACTCGCAGCCGGGCAGCGCCGCACCGCCGATCCCCGCAGCGAGGATGGCCACGCCGGTGCGCCGCGGCAACCATCGGGCCAGCCGTTCGGCGGAGACGAACGTCGCAACCAATCCACTGACCACCACACCGAGAACCAGAAACGGGATCGCCTGGACGAACACGCCCGCGAACACCGTGCCTGCGGTCGCCAGATCGGGCTTGCCGAGCACGAAGGACCGCAGTGGGCCCGCAGATACAGCGACCACGACCAGGCCGACGACGAGCACTTGCATCGACCCCACCCGCAGGCGAGGTTTGGGTGGGCGAGGTTTGGGCGGTGCGATGGCCACCGGGGTCATCTTTCCAGCCCTCCGCGGTTTGCCTGGGTTTGTTGAGCACGTGTCCCCGAAGCCGAGATCTGAACTAGCGTGGATCGAATATCGACAGAGAGGGTTGCGATGGTTCTGCACGGGCTGCTGGCCAGGGCGGCGACAACAGTCGTGACGGGCGCGGTCGGTGTGGCGGCGTACGACGTGCTGCGCAGGGTTGCCGCTAAGGTACCGGTCCGCGAAGCGAGCGTCACCGCTGCCGAGTGGGCGCTGCGCGGTGCACGGAAGGCCGAGGAAACCGCGGAGACTGCGCGGTTGAATATCGCCGATGTGATGGCCGAGGCGCGCGAGCGCATCGGCGAAGAAGTTCCCCCACCCGCCGTCGCCGAGACCGAACACGCGCACGAGCACTGACAGATGGCCGAGCTGACTGTTGTGTCCGACGCTGCGGGCCGGATACGGGTGCTCGCACCCTGGTTCCGGCTCGATTCGGTCAGAGCCGTCGCGATCGAAGACGCGGTCGAGAAGATCACGGGTGTGCGTGCGGTGCACGCGTATCCGCGGACCGCCTCGGTCGTGGTCTGGTACTCGCCCCGCCGGTGCGACACCGCCCAGGTGCTGTCCGTAATCTCCGAAGCCGATCAGGTCCCCGCCGCCTTGGTGCAGGCCCGAACTCCGCGATCCGCCGACGTTCATAACGCTGATGTGGTTCGCATGGCTATCGGAGCAATTGCGTTGGCGCTGTTGGGTATTCGACGGTACGTCTTCACACGGCCACCGCTACTCGGCCCGACCAGCCGACTCTTCGCCACCGGCGCGACGATCGTGACGGGGTATCCGTTCTTGCGCGGGGCGCTGCGGTCGCTGCGCGGCGGAAGGTCGCCGGGGACCGACATGCTCGTTTCGGCCGCCACTGTCGCCAGCCTGGTGCTGCGGGAGAACGTGGTCGCGCTGACGGTGCTGTGGCTGCTCAACATCGGCGAGTACCTCCAAGACCTGACGCTGCGACGCACCCGCCGCGCGATCACGAACCTGCTGCAGGGCAACCAGGACACCGCGTGGATTCGGCTGCCGGACGGCACCGAGGTGCAGGTGGCCGCCGACGCGGTGGGGGTTGGCGACCACGTCGTTGTCCACGAGCAGGTGGCGATCCTGGTGGATGGCGACGTTGTCGACGGCGACGCCATCGTCGACCAGTCGGCGATCACCGGCGAGACCCTGCCCGTCAGCGTTGTCGCCGGGGCACGGGTGCACGCCGGATCGGTCGTCATTCGTGGGCGGCTCGTGGTGCACGCCGAGGCGGTGGGCCGGCATACGACAATCGGCCGCATCGTCACTCGCGTCGAGGAGGCCCAGCACGACCGCGCGCCGATCCAGACCGTGGGCGAGAACTTCTCCCGGAGGTTCGTTCCGGCGTCGTTCTTGGTTTCCGCGGTGACACTGGTCCTGACGGGCGACGTGCGCCGCGCCATGACGATGCTGCTGGTGGCATGTCCGTGTGCGGTCGGCCTGGCCACCCCCACCGCGATCAGCGCCGCCATCGGAAATGGTGCGCGGCGCGGCATCCTCATTAAGGGCGGTTCGCACCTCGAAGAAGCTGGGCGGGTGGACGCGGTGGTGTTCGACAAGACCGGCACTCTCACCCTCGGAAGGCCGGTCGTCACGAATATCGTTGCCTTCAAGAAGGACTGGGAGCCGGAACAGGTACTGGCCTATGCCGCCAGCTCGGAGATCCATTCCCGGCATCCGCTGGCCGAGGCGGTCATCCGCTCGACCGAGGAGCGGCACATCGTTATTCCACCGCATGAGGAGTGCGAGGTGCTTGTCGGGCTTGGGATGCGGACCAGGGCCGACGGTCGCACGCTGCTGCTGGGTAGCCCGTCGTTGCTGCAGCAGGAGAACGTGCGGGTGACGAAGAAGGCAACGGAATGGGTGAAAAAGCTTCAGCGCCAAGCCGAGACACCGTTGTTGCTGGCGGTTGACCGCGCCCTTGTCGGGCTGATCAGCCTGCGCGACGAACTGCGGCCCGAAGCGTCCTCCGTGCTGGAGAAGTTACGTGTGAGCGGTGTTCGGCGGGTGGTGATGTTGACCGGTGATCATCCCGAGACGGCGCGGGCGGTGGCCGAAGGACTCGGTATCACCGAATGGCGCGCCGAAGTGCTGCCCGACGACAAGCTCGACGTCGTCAACACGTTGCGTGACGAGGGGCACATAGTCGCAATGGTCGGCGACGGCATCAATGACGCACCGGCACTTGCGGCCGCCGATATCGGTATCGCCATGGGGCTCGGCGGGACCGACGTCGCGGTGGAAACCGCCGACGTGGCGCTCGCCGGCGACGATCTGCGCCGCCTGCTCGACATCCGGCAACTGGGCGGGCGAGCCGTCGACGTCATCCAGCAGAACTACGCAATGTCGATCGCGGTCAACGCGTTTGGACTGTTGTTGGCAGCCGGCGGAGGCCTGTCGCCGGTGCTGGCCGCGGTCCTACACAACGCATCGTCGGTAGCGGTCGTCGCGAACAGCTCGCGCCTGATCCGTTACCAGATCTCGGCTACGCGAACGGCTTGAGGTCAACGCCGTCGGCCAACAGCCGGTCACGCACCGCGTTGGCGATTTGCACCGCGCCGGGGGAATCACAGTGCACACAAACGGTTTCGACCGTGATCGGCATCATCGATCCGTCCACCGCGGCGACCCGGCCGGCCGTGACCATCGACGCAACGCGGTCGGCGATTTCGGCCACGTCGTGCAGGACCGCATTGCGTTCCCGTCGCGAAACGAGTTGACCGTCAGGGCGATACGAGCGGTCGGCGAACGCCTCCGGAACGGTGCGCAGACCGAGCTCTCGCGCCTCGGTGAAGAATGCCGAACCGGACAATCCCAGCACCGGCAGGCTGGGGTCAACGGCGTGTACCGCCTCGGCCACCGCGCGAGCCTGCCCACGATGGGTGACGATCGTGTTGTACAGCGCACCATGGGGTTTGACGTAGCTGACCGTGGACCCCGCCGCGTGGGCGAGCGCCTGCAGCGCGCCGATCTGATAGATGACGTCGGCGGTCAGGTCCTCGGCGGTGGCGTCGATGAAGCGTCGACCGAACCCAGCGAGGTCGCGATAGGCGACTTGGGCGCCGATCCGGACCCCACGCTCGGCCGCGGCGCGGCAGGTCCGGGCCAGGGTCGTCGCGTCGCCCGCATGAAAGCCGCAGGCAACGTTGGCGCTGGTGATCAGGCCGAGCATGGCTTCGTCGTCGCCGAGCCGCCACACCCCGAAGCTTTCGCCCAGGTCGGCGTTGAGGTCGACTTCCCGGGGAGAGGCTCCCGTCATGACCACCAGACTAGGTGGCACCATCGTGGCGTGGGCACGAGCCGCGACGACGTACTGATCACCGCAACCGAACTGGCGCGGCGGATGGCCGCGGATGAGCCGCTGGCGATCCTCGACGTGCGCTGGCAGTTGACCGAACCCGACGGGCGTGCCGCCTACGAGGGGGGCCACATCCCGGGCGCGGTGTATGTCTCCCTCGAGGACGAGCTCAGCGATCACTCGGTCACTGGGCGTGGCCGCCATCCGCTGCCGTCCGGCCGAAGCATCGAAGCGGCCGCTCGGCGATGGGGAGTCAGGCGCGGGGTGCCGGTCGTGGTGTACGACGACTGGAATCGGGCTGGTTCGGCACGTGCCTGGTGGGTGCTGACAGCGGCGGGCATTCCCGACGTACGAATCCTCGACGGCGGCCTCGGTGTGTGGGGCGGGCGCCTGGAGACCGGCACCGTCTCACCCGTACCCGGCGATGTGACTGTGCCGCATGACGACCTATGCGCGGGTGCGCGTCCCACGCTGTCCGCTGAAGACGTGGGCGACTTCACGTTGCTTGATGCCCGCGCGCCGGAACGCTACCGCGGGGACGTCGAGCCGGTCGATCCGGTGGCTGGACACATCCCCGGTGCCAGAAACGTGCCGAGCACCAGCCTGCTGGCCGACGATGGGCGGTTCCTTCCCCAGACCGATCTAACACAACTGTTCGACGTCGTCGACGAAACGAGTACGGGCGTCTACTGCGGGTCGGGTGTCACCGCGGCGGTGACGCTCGCGGCGCTCGCGGCCACCGGTGTGGACGCGGCACTGTATCCGGGCTCGTGGTCCGAGTGGTGTGCAGATCCGTCACACCCGATAGCCCGCGGGCCGCAATAGCTTTCGCACGACCAAGGTCACGGTGGCGTGTCACGCACACCGCGGAGACGTCCCGTAGCTGTCGATATCGTGCGTTGACATCGGCGAAGCGATGGTGGCGCCTTCGTTACCTGATAATGAAAACGGTTTCCATTCCAGCTCGGGTAGCCGGTGCAAAAGCCGTTACGGCTTGGTCACAACTGGATGCGCTAACGTCACGGAGCATGTCCAGGAGTCCGACGCCACGGCGGCGGGCCACTCTGGCTTCGCTGGCGGCCGAACTCAAGGTCTCGCGCACCACGATTTCCAATGCATACAACCGGCCGGACCAGCTGTCGGCGGACCTCCGCGAGCGGGTGCTGGCCACCGCCAAGCGGCTGGGATACCCGGGACCGGATCCGGTCGCCCGTTCGCTGCGCACCCGGAAGGCGGGCGCGGTGGGGCTGGTACTCACCGAACCCCTCAACTATTCGTTCAGTGATCCGGCGGCACTGGAATTCGTCGCCGGGCTCGCCGAGTCGTGCGAGGAGGCGGGCCAGGGGTTGCTTCTCGTCGCGGTGGGACCTAACCGCAGCGTGACCGAGGGGTCGGCGGCGGTGCTTGCGGCGGGCGTCGACGGGTTCGTCGTGTACTCGGCATCCGACGACGACCCCTACATTCCGGTGGTGCAGCAGCGGCATCTGCCGATCGTCGTTGTCGACCAGCCCAAGGACGTGCCGGGCACCTCGCAAGTGTCCATCGACGACCGCGATGCCATGCGCCGGCTCGCCGTACACGTTGTCGGACTGGGCCATCGGGAGATCGGACTGCTCACGATGCGGCTGGGCCGCGATTGGCCGCACGGCGGGCCGCGCCCGGCTGTTGCCGATCCTGAGCGGGTGCAAACGCCGCATTTTCATGTGCAGCGCGAGCGCATCCACGGTGTCTACGATGCGATGACCGAGGCGGGCCTGGATCCCGGCAGGTTGACCGTCGTGGAGAGCTACGAACATCTTCCGACGTCGGGCGGGGCCGCCGCGGAGGTGGCGCTCGAGGCGAATCCGCGCCTCACGGCGTTGATGTGCACGGCCGACGTGCTCGCCCTTTCGGCGATGGATTACCTGCGGGCACGGGGCATTTACGTGCCAGGCCAGATGACGGTGACCGGATTTGACGGCGTGCCCGAGGCGGTGCGCCGCGGCCTGACCACCGTGATGCAGCCCAGCATGGAGAAGGGCCGCCGCGCCGGACACCTCCTGCACAACCCGCCACGCGACGGACTGCCGGTCATCGATGTGCTCGACACCGAAGTGGTGCGCGGCCGCACCGCTGGCCCGCCTGCCTAGGCGTCAACTCTTCTTCACCGAAATCCACACCTTGCAGACGCTTACTCGACATCTCGCTGCAAAACGTGGTTTTCGGCGTTTCGGCCCGCCTGCCTAGCCGTCAAGCAGTTGCGCACAGCGCAGCAGGCCGATGTGGCTGTACGCCTGCGGATGATTGCCCAGCGCTCGCTCGGCCACGGGGTCATACTCTTCGGACAGCAGGCCCGTCGGCCCGGCCGCGGTGACCAGCCGGTCGAACAGCGCTTCGGCCTGCGAGCGCTGATCGGTCAGCAGATACGCCTCCACCAGCCAGGCCGCGCACAGATGAAAGCCGCCCTCGGTGCCGGGCAGCCCGTCGTCGCTTCGGTAGCGGTAAACCGTTGCACCGCTGCGGAGTTCGGCCTCCGTGGCCACGACCGTCGCGGCGAACCGCTCGTCGGAGGGATCGATGAGGCCGGACAGCCCGATGTGCAGTGTGGCGGCATCGAGGTCGGTGCCGTCGTAGGCGGCGGTGAACGACCTCACCTCGTCGTGCCAGCCGCGCTCGCGCACCTGCTCGGAGATGGCGTCGCGCAGCGCAGGCCATCCCGGCAATGCGTCGCGGCCGAACGCCTCGGCCAGCTTCAAAGCGCGGTCCACCGTCAACCAGCACATCACCTTCG